>NZ_JBRREG010000021.1:0-52461 GCF_056760155.1 Stenotrophomonas sp. STEN022 | reverse complement strand
GGCGGCGGGGGCGCCCCCGCCCCCCCCCGCCGCCCCCGCGCGCGCCCCCCCCCCCCCCCCCCCCCCCCCCCCCCCCCCCCCCACTACAGCAGGCCAGCTACCGCGTGCATCAACCCTCGGCGGCCACAAAGCCGCCGGTCTGCCGCGCCCATAGCCGCGCATACAACCCGCCAGCAGCAACCAACTCCGCATGTGTGCCGGTCTCAGCGATGCGGCCCTGATCCATCACCACCAGCCGGTCCATGCGCGCGATGGTCGACAGGCGGTGGGCGATGGCGATCACGGTCTTGTCGCCCATCAACTCATCCAGGCTGTCCTGGATCGCCGCTTCCACTTCAGAATCCAATGCCGAGGTAGCCTCATCGAGGATCAGGATCGGGGCGTCCTTCAACAACACCCGGGCGATGGCGATGCGTTGGCGCTGTCCGCCGGACAACTTCACTCCGCGCTCGCCAACATGGGCGTCATAGCCCTGCCGGCCCTGTCCGTCGACCAATGAATCAATGAAACCTTCGGCGCGGGCCTTGGCCACCGCAGCGCGCAGCTGCGCTTCGCTGGCATCCGGACGGCCGTACAACAGGTTGTCGCGGATCGAGCGATGCAGCAGCGAGGTGTCCTGGGTAACCACACCAATCTGCGCACGCAGGCTGTCCTGGGTGACGTGGGCGATGTCCTGGCCGTCAATCAGGATCTTCCCGCTCTCCAGGTCGTACAGCCGCAGCAGCACATTGACCAGGGTGGACTTGCCCGCGCCCGAAGGCCCGACCAGGCCGATCTTTTCGCCCGGCTTCACCGCCAGATTCAAGCCAGCCATCACCCCACCGCGCTTGCCGTAGTGGAAGTGCACGTTCTGGAAGTCCACCGCACCAGCGGTGACCACCAACGGCTTGGCATCGGCCGCGTCCTGCACGGTCAGCGGTTGGGCGATGGTTTCCATGCCGTCCTGCACCGTGCCGATGTCCTCGAAGATGCCGTTGATGGTCCACATGATCCAGCCGGACATGTTGTGGATGCGGATCACCAGGCCAGTGGCCAGGGTGATTGCACCAACGCTGATCAAGCTGTCCTGCCAAAGCCACAAGGCCAGCGCGCAGGTACCCACGATCAGGAAGCCATTGAGGACAGCGATCACCATCTCCAGCCCGGTGGTGATCCGGGTCTGCGCGCGGTGCTTCTCAGCAAGCTCCTGGATGGCTTCAGCGACGTAGCGCTGCTCGTGGCCGCTGTGCGCGAACAGCTTGAGTGTGGCGATATTGGTATACCCATCGACGATGCGCCCCATCGCCCGCGAACGTGCATCGGAGGCAATCCAGGCGCGGTGCTTCATGCGCGGCACGAAGTACACGCCGATCCCGACATAGGCCACCAGCCAGATCGCCAGCGGCAGCATCAAACGCCAATCCGCCTGCGCGAACAGGTAGAGCGCGGTGCCGGTATAGACCACGATGTACCACAGCGAATCCACCATCTGCACGGCCGACTCGCGCAGCGACGTGCCGGTCTGCATTACCCGGTTGGCAACGCTGCCGGCGAAATCATTCTGGAAGAAACTCAGGCTCTGCCGCACCACATGGTTGTGCATCAGCCAGCGCGAGCGGTTGCTCAGCCCCGGCACGATCGACTGGTTGACCAGCAGGTTGTGCAGGGCCACCAGCAGCGGACGCGCCAGCAGGGTGATGGCGGCCATCCACAGCAGTTCGCTGGCGTGGCGCTGGAAGAAGCCATTGCCAGGACCCTCAGCAAGCATGTCGACGATGCGGCCGAGGAAATCGAACATCGCCACTTCCACCAGGGCCAGCAGCAGGCCGGCGATGAGCGTGGCCAGCAGCACCGGCCACACCGGGCGCAGGTAATGCAGGTAGAAACGCACCACGCCGCGAGGCGGCGTGCGGGTATCCAGCGGCGGAAAAACGGGAATCAGGGATTCGAACCAGCGCAGCATCGCCACGGCCTGTAAAACCAGAACAGGCCGCGATTGTCCCACCGCGGCCTGTGTTGTGTCTGTCCAGGCGATGTATGGCTGTATCAGCTGCGAGAATCACCGGATTGCGGGAGGGGCGTCAGCCGCGAAGCTGACACTGTTTACACAGCCCTGATCAACTGCCAGCTGATAATCCATCTGCTTCGCGGCTTACGCCCGCTCCTACAGCGGCTTATTCCGCCTTTGGCTTCAGCAGAAGATCCTGGAAGTCGAAGCTGAAATCGGTCAGCGAGGACACCGCCTGCATCCGCACCTCACGCACCTTGCCATCCGGGTCCAGGCTGAAGTTGACGAAAGCATCGGCGTTGAGCGAGCGGTTGTCCCAGCGCACGATGAAAGTGTCGTGCTGCCAGTGCTCCATCGTGCCGACCAGATCGGCCGTTGCACCAAAGCGCAGGCGTAGCTTGCTGCCCTGCTGCTCGACGAACACATCGCCGTACCAGGCATCGCCATAGGTGCCTGCATAGCCGGACAGCGGCAGCGACGGCTTGCTCTTGGCGTCACGTGCCGCCACATGCTTGTCCCAGCCTTCGTCAGCATTGCCCTGCGCCTTGGCTACGCCGGCGGCGTATGCGGCTACCCAGTCGTTGCCCTGCGCACCAAGCATGGCATCGAGCACGCTCATGGTGATCGCGTTGAAGGCGGCACCAGATTCCTGGTTGGTCAATACCACCACGCCCAGGTTCTGCTCGGGCACCAGGGTCAGACGCGACACCTGGCCCGGCCAGCCACCGGTATGCCAGACCAGCTTCTGCCCACGGTAGTCACTCAGGCTCCAGCCCTCGCCATAACCGGCGAAGTTCGGCCGGGCCGGCGCCAGCTCTGGCACCGACGGTTTGGGCACCACCTGCGGGATCTGCATCTGCCACATCTGCTGCTGGGTCTTCTCGGTGAACAGCGGCGTGCCATCGGCAAGCTTGCCTTCGGCCAGCTGCACGTTCATCCACTTGGCCAGGTCATGCACGCTGGAATAGATGCCGCCGGCACCGGCGTTGTTGGACCAGGTCAGCGGCGGCACCGGACGCAGGTCCTTGAAGTCGTACTTGGCGTGGCCCACGGCGGCCTTGTCACCCGACTGCAGATGATCGGCGTTGTAGCGCGTCCCACTCATGCCAACCTTGTTGAAGATGCGCTGCTGCAGGAAGTCGGCAAACGACTGCCCGGACACCTTTTCGATCACCTGCTGGGCAACCGCGTACAGGATGTTGTCGTAGGCGTAACGGTCACGGAAGCCGTTCTTCAGCGGCACCTGCGCCAGCCGCGCCACCACCTCGGCATTGCTGTAACGGGTAGTCGGCCAGAACAGCAGGTCGCCCGCGCCCAGGCTCAGACCGCTGCGGTGCGAGAGCAGGTCGCGGATGCGCATCTCGCCGGTGACATACGGATCGGACATGCGGAACGACGGCAGGTGATCGACCACCCGGTCATCCATCTTCAGCTTGCCCTCTTCGGCCAGCAGGTTCAGCGAGGTGGCGGTGAAGGCCTTGGTATTGGAAGCGATCGCGAACAAGGTATCGGCCTGCACCGGCTCGGGCTTGCCCAGTTCACGCAGGCCCCAGCCGCGCTCCAGGAGCACCTTGCCATCCTTGACCACGGCCACCGCCACGCCCGGCACGTCGAACTGCTGGCGCACGCGCTCGACCGTGGCATCCAGCTGCTGCAGTTCCGTCGGCACTGCCTCCTGTGCGGAGGCCATCGGTGCCACCACGCCCATCGCGAGCACCAGCCCGCTTCCCAACCAACTATTCAAAGTGCGCTCCTGTGTGGATCGGTGCCAGCGCCGCGCCGGCCTTCTCGCGATGGTAACGCGAGCGCGTCCACTCTCGCCTTTCCACAGCTGCTCATACGCGACCATGGACCTCGCCGCCCGCACCACCGCCACCATCATTCCCTGCCTGCGCTACCGCAATGCGCCAGCCGCCATCGAGTGGTTGTGCACGGCCTTCGGCTTCCAGCGCCATGCGGTGTACCAGGATGGCGATGTCGTCCATCACGCGCAGCTGGTGTTCGGCAACGGCATGATCATGCTCGGCTCGGTGCAGCCCAGCGAATGGGGCAGCAACATGATCCAACCCGACGAAGTGGGCGGCATGGAGACGCAGAGTGCCTGCGTCATCGTCAGCGATGCCGACGCACACTACGCGCAGGCCAAGGCCGCCGGCGCGGAGATCGTCATCGACATCGCCGACCAGGACTACGGCGGCCGCGGCTATGCCTGCCGTGATCCGGAAGGCCACCTGTGGTGGTTTGGCAGCTATGACCCGTGGGGCCCGAACATGTAGTGCCGAGCCATGCTCGGCAGAGGCCTTACACATAGCGTCTGAGATTGCCGGCAAGGCCCCTGCCGAGCATGGCCCGGCACTACCTTGTGCAGGTACATTGTCGGCTTCGCGGCCTGCGCCGCTCCCACAAAGCATCGGGGCATTGTCTTGAACGATCTGTTTGCCAGCACAGCGCATGCGCCCGGTGTGCATATCGGTATCGGCGGTTGGACCTATGTGCCGTGGCGCGGCGGTACGTTCTATCCGGTCGGGCTGGTGCAGCGGCGTGAGCTGGAGTACGCCAGCCAGCAGCTGACCAGCATTGAGATCAACGGCACCTATTACGGCGCACAGAAGCCGCATATCTATGCCGCTTGGCGCGATGCCACGCCCGATGGCTTCGTGTTTTCGGCCAAGGCACCAAAACGCATTGTCACTGCACGCAAGCTTGCCGCTACTGGCGGACAGATCGAGGACTTCATCGACGGCATCGGCCATCTCGGCGATCGGCTTGGGCCACTGCTGTGGCAGTTCGACGCCGGGCGCACGCTGGACCGCGAGGATCTCGCCGCTTTCCTGCAATTGCTGCCACAGCAGGTCAACGGCCGCCGCCAGCGCCATGCCCTGGAAGTTCGAGATCCCGGCTGCTTAGATGCCGAGCTGGTGGCGCTGATCCGCCAGCACGGCATCGCCCTAGTTTATACCGACTCGGCCGCCTATCCCAACGCTGCCGATCTGTCCGCCGATTTCATCTATGCGCGCCTGATGGGCAGCCGCGACGAGCACGCCACCGGCTATCCGGCCAGTGAACTTGGACCATGGGCCGATCGCGTCCGGCGCTGGCGCAAGGGCGAAGACGTGGCCGAGCTGCCGCACCTGGCCGCGCCGCTTGCAGCTGCCGCACCGCGCGAGGTCTTCCTCTACTTCATCAGTGCCGCCAAGCACCGCAACCCGGCAGCGGCACGCGAACTGCAACGGCTGATCGACGCAAACTGAAGCCGGCAGCGCGGCGCAGCCAACCCGCATCGGCGACAATATGCTGATGCCTATCAATGACACCCGCAAAGCCCTGCTGCAGATCCATTTCTGCGTTCTGCTATGGGGCATCACCGCCATTCTTGGCAAGCTGATCACCTTACCTGCCCTGCCACTGGTGTGGTGGCGGATGCTGCTGGTGGTGGCGATGCTGGCGCTGCTGCCACGGGTCTGGCGCGGCCTGTCGGGCTTGAACCTGCGGCTGATACTGGGCTATGCCGGTATTGGCGCACTCGTCGCGCTGCACTGGCTCACGTTCTATGGCGCGGTGAAACTGGCCAATGCCTCGGTCGCCGCGACCTGCATCGCGCTGGCACCGGTGTTCACGTCCATCATCGAACCGTGGATCGCGCGGCGTCCGTTCCAGATGCGCGAGTTGGCGCTGGGCGTGGTGGTACTTCCAGGTGTCGCGCTGGTGGTTGGCGGCGTACCTGATGGCATGCGTCTGGGCGTAGCGGTCGGTGCCGCATCTGCATTGCTGGTGGCGCTGTTCGGCTCGCTCAACAAGCGCATGGTCGGCCACGCTGATCCGCTGACCGTCACTGCCGTTGAATTGGGCGCAGGCACCCTGACCCTGACCCTGCTGGCTCCGGCACTGCCGTTCCTGCTGCCCGCCTTGGCCAGCGACCTGTGGGTGCTGCCCAACCTGCACGATGGCCTGTTGCTGCTGGCCCTGTCCGGCCTGTGCACGCTGCTGCCGTTTGCGCTGGCGCTGGTCGCACTAAGGCAATTGAGCGCCTACACCACGCAGTTGGTCACCAATCTGGAACCGGTCTACGCGATCGTGCTGGCGATGCTGTTCCTCGGCGAACAGCATGAGCTGACCCCGCAGTTCTATCTGGGCGTGGCGATCATTCTCGGCGGTGTGTTCCTGCATCCGCTGCTGAACCGCCTGCGGCCGGCGACGGCAGGCGTCGGCTCGGCCTGATTGGCTTTTGATGGTGTAGCCCGACTCAGCTCGCTACCACCACCCGATCGCGCCCCTCGGCCTTGGCCTGGTAGAGCGCGGCATCGGCACGGCGCAGGGTTTCGCCTGGGGCGTCACCGGCGCGGTGCACGGCAAGGCCGATGCTCACCGAAATCGGCGGGCCGATCGGCAGCATGCCCACCGACTCGCGCAGGTATTCGCATTGCAGTTCGGCTTGTTGCAGCGGTGTATCCGGCATCAGGATGACGAACTCCTCGCCACCATAACGCGCGGCCATGCCGCGCGCGGCAAACTGCGACTTCAGCACGCTGGACAGCTCGACCAGCACCCGATCACCTTCGGTATGGCCATGGATGTCATTGACCAGCTTGAAGTGGTCGATATCAACGATGGCCACCGCCGGCGGCACCTCGCCAGCACGATCGATCGATTCCGAAAGCGCCGCAGACAGCGCGCGGCGGTTGGGCAAGCCGGTCAGCGGATCCGTACGGGTCTGCTCGGACAGCTCCAGATTGAGCTGCTCCAGCTGCTGGTAGCACTCGAGCAGATGCGCCTCGTACCAATCGTGCTCGGCCTGGTGATGATCGATCTCGATCCGCAGCAGGCGCATCTCCATCATCCGACTGACCTGTCGTGACAGCGCGCGCAGCGCCTCGGCTTGCGGCCTACCCAGCTGTGCCGGCACCGAATCGAACACGCACAGCGAGCCCAGTGCATAGCCATCGCTGCTGAGCAGCGGCGCACCGGCGTAGAAGCGGATATGCGGATCGCCCAACACCGAGGGATTGCCACTGAAACGCTGATCCTGGCGCGCATCTGCCACCACGGTCAGCTCCTGCGGCCTGAGGATGGTGTGGGCGCAGAATGCCTCATCGCGCGGGGTCTGCTCACCCTCCAGGCCCTGCAAGGCCTTGAACCATTGGCGGTCGCGATCAATCAGGGTTACTGCCCCCATCGGCGTACCGCAGATGGTGCGGGCGATGGTCACCAGATCTTCGAACTCCTGCTCGCGTGCGGTGTCCAGTACCCGGTACCGCTGCAGCGCGGCAATACGTTCGGTTTCGTTGGCAGGCAATGCAGGCTTGATCATGCACGGGTCCAAAGCGGCAGGATGGAGGCGCTGCTGAGTCTAGCCGCTCACCGCGCAAGCCGCGGTGAGCGTGTCACATTTCACCATTGCTGCTGTTGCGGCAGCAGGCCACGCAGTTCCTGTTCGCTCAGGTTGCGCCATTGACCCGGTTTCAGCGCACCGATCTTGACGTTGTCGATGCGCACGCGGCGCAGTTGGGTGACGCGGTAACCGAACTCGGCCGCCATCAGACGGATCTGCCGGTTCAAACCCTGCTCCAGGATGATGCGGAAACCGTACTTGGCAATGCGGCTGGTGCGGCAGGGCAAAGTCATCTCGTTGTGGATGCGCACACCGCGCGCCATGCCACGCAGGAACTCGTCGGTGACCGGCTTGTTGACCGCCACCAGATACTCCTTCTGGTGGCCGTTCTCGGCACGCAGGATCTGGTTGACGATGTCGCCGTTGCTGGTCATCAGGATCAGCCCTTCCGAATCCTTGTCCAGGCGACCGATCGGGAAGATGCGCTGCTCGTGGCCGACGAACTCGACGATGTTGTCCTTGACCGCACTCTCGGTGGTGCAGGTGATGCCTACCGGCTTGTTCAGCACGATATAGACATGGCGGCGGCCGGTGCTCTTCTGCACCGCACGGGCGCGCAGCGGCTGGCCGTCTACCTTGACCTCGTCGCCCTCGCCCACCACCGCGCCAGTGCCGGCAACGATGCCGTTGACGGTGACGCGACGGGCGGACAGCAGGCGATCGGCCTCACGGCGCGAACAGAAGCCGGTTTCGGCAATGTGCTTGTTGATTCGAATTGTCATCGGCGAATTATCCGCCATCGCCCGCGGCCGGAACAGCACGACCAGATTGCCTGTTCAGGGCACTTCCTGAATATCGCGCGCGTCCACCACCTGATTGCGCCCGCTACGCTTGGCCTGGTACATGGCATTGTCGGCCCGCCGCAGCAACCCGGCCACATCGTTGTCGCGGTACTGCAGCTCGGCAAGACCAATACTGGCGGTGACCACCAGGCCTTCATGCTTGAGCCCGCGGGCCTGTACGGTGACCTTTTCACGCAGCTGTTCCAGCCGCGGCCGTGCCGCATCGGCACCGATTCCCGGCAGCAGGATCAGGAATTCCTCGCCGCCCATGCGGATCACGTCGCTGCGGCTGCGCACGCCGGCCAACAAGGTGCTGGCCACCGAGATCAACACCTGATCGCCGCCATCGTGGCCGTAACTGTCGTTGATCTGCTTGAACAGATCGATGTCCAGGAAACCAATCGACAGTGGCAACCCGGCAGCCTTGGCCTCGCGCAGGTAGTGGTCCAGCTGACGCAGGCCTGCGCGGCGATTTGGCAGACCGGTCAGGGTATCGGTATCGGCGAGCTCACGCATCTCATCGCGCTGCTGACGCAGCTGGCTGAGGCTGCGATTGAGCGAGTACGCCGCCATCATCAGGAACCAGGTCACCGAGACCTGGATCGCCTCGACCCGGAATTCCACCAGCAGACGATTGTCCATAAGATCCGCCAGCGCCATCACCAACAGTGGGATCACCGCCACCAGTCCATCAAGCGCCTGGAAGTTACGTCGCCGCAAGGCGACGACGGCGATGCCTACCGAGGTCAGGCAGATCAACGTGAACAGGTCATCCAACGCTACCGCCATCCATGCCAACAGCGGCCAAGGCATGAACGGTGCAGTCAGTGCGACCAGCGCCAGCACGATCATCAGCCCCAGCATCCAGGGCCGCGAGCCGCGCAGCACACGACGGCCACCGCACATCCGCCACAGCACCCAGCCCATCACCGCGTAACTGAGCGCGGACACCGAGACCATCCATACCGGTGCGTGACCGTCCACCGGCAGCCACGGCTCGGGATAGCCACTGAGACCGCTCAACACCGCCTGCCACACCACCAATAGCCCACAGACCAAGGTGTAGATCAGGAAGTCACGCCCGCGCGTGGTGGCAAACCCCATCAACGCCGACAAGGCCAAGGCCAGCGCAATCGCCACACAGGCGGTGCGCACCACCAACCGCAGGGTGTCCTGCTGCTGCAGCGGACTGGGTGCCCCAAGCCGCACGGTGGGAATCCAGCGCGGCTTCAGCGGCGACTCCCAGGCCACCCGGATCGGCTCCACCGTACCCTGCTTGGGAACCACCACCAGGCCGACACCAGCACGGAAACGTGAGTCGCGGGTGCGCGCATCCTGCATGTCGCCACAGACCTGGCGGTCGCCGTGGAAAATCATCACCTCGCCAGCAAACACATTGAATACACCCACGCCCTGCGGCGCACCGGACCAACCGCCTTCGGGCGCAGCAATTTCAATGGCAGGGCGCATCCGCGCCAAGGCTTCGGCGCTGCAGGCACGCAAAGGCGCCTGCTCAGCCGTTGCGCCACCGGCAATCAGGAAGTCACGGTCCACCTGCAGCGGTTGGGCAGCGCACAGCAACGGCCACAACGTGAAGAATGTCGACAGCAACAGGAGCACGGTCCAGCCACGCCTCACCCTGCCAGCACCTGCCCCTCCCCCTACTGCCATGAGCTTCCCTCTCGCGTTCCCCGACGCGGATAAGCGGCATTATCGCAATAACCCGCCGCGAGCAGTACGTGAAGACGGTCGCGGCTTGAACTTGTCGTCCCACCCGGTCCTGGTGGGACTACAAACGGTCAGAAACAGACAACCCCGGCATTGCCGGGGCTGTCTGGTCACGCTTTGGACGGGCTGGATCAGTAGTTGCGCGGACCGCGCGGCTTGAAGCCACCCGGGCGCGAACCACCAGGACCACCCGGACGCGGGCCGCGCGGGCCACCCGGACGCGGGCCACCCGGCTTGCCGTCCCCCTTGTCGAAGCGCGGCTTGAACGACGGCGCAGGAGTGCCGTGGTCCTCACCCGCCTCTACCTTGCGCATCTGCAACTGCTGGCCCGACACCCACACCTTCTTCAGGTGCTGCAGCACGTCAGACGGCATATCGGCCGGCAGATCCAGCACCGAGTGACCGTCATGGATGTCGATGCGGCCAATGAAGCGGCTTTCCAGTCCAGCTTCGTTGGCGATCGCGCCGACGATATTGGCCGGCTTCACGCCATGGGTATGACCGACTTCAATGCGGTAGGTCTCCATGCCGAATTCCGGCGCACTGCGCGGCGGCATCTCGCGACGCGGACGCGACTCGAAGTCGCCTTCGCCGCGCGGCGGACGCGGTGCACGCTCGCCGTCGTCATGGCGCGGGGCACGCTCGAAACGCGGCTCGAAACGGGCCGGGCGATCGCCACGGTCACCGCGCTCGTCACGGCGATGGAAACCGCCGTCACGCGCCGGACGCTCGCTGCGCTCGAACGACGACTCGCGGCGCTCGCGCACCGGCGGGGTCAGCAGGAACGGCGAATCGCCCTGCAGCAGCTTGGCCAGCGCAGCGGCAATATCGATGGCCGGCACGTTGTGCTCGCCTTCGTAGCGCTGCAGCAGGTCGCGGTAGAAATCCATGTCGCCGGCAGCCAGGGCCTGGCTGATGCGGTCCATGAACTTGGTCACGCGGTGATCGTTGACTGCGTCCACGCTCGGCAGCTGCATTTCTTCGATCGGCTGGCGGGTGGCACGCTCGATCTGGCGCAGCATGCCCTTCTCGCGCGGGGTGACGAACAAGATCGCCTCACCGCTGCGGCCGGCACGGCCGGTACGACCGATACGGTGCACGTAGCTTTCGGTGTCGTACGGGATGTCGTAGTTCAGTACGTGGCTGATGCGCTCCACGTCCAGACCACGGGCGGCCACGTCGGTGGCAACCAGGATGTCGAGCTTGCCGTCCTTCAGCATGGCGATGGTGCGCTCACGCTGGGCCTGCTGCATGTCGCCATTGATGGCGGCAGCGGCCAGGCCGCGCGCCTGCAGCTTGGTGGCAAGCTCCTCGGTGCCGGCCTTGGTACGCGCGAAGATGATCATCGCGTCGAAGGGTTCGACTTCCAGGATGCGGGTCAACGCATCCAGCTTGTGCATGCCAGCCACCCACCAGTAACGCTGGCGGATGTTGGCCGAGGTGGTGGTCTTGGAAGCGATGGTCACTTCCACCGGCTCACGCAGGTAGGTCTGCGCGATGCGACGGATCTGCTGCGGCATGGTGGCCGAGAACAGCGCAACCTGACGGGTTTCCGGCAGCTTCTTGAGCACGGCTTCAACGTCGTCGATGAAGCCCATGCGCAGCATTTCGTCGGCTTCGTCGAGCACCAGCGTCTTCAGCTCAGACAGGTCCAGGGTGCCGCGATCGAGGTGATCGATCACGCGGCCCGGGGTGCCAACCACGACGTGCACGCCGCGGCGCAGGGCCGACAGCTGCTGGCCGTAGGGCTGGCCACCGTAAACCGGCAGCACGCGGAAGCCCGGCATCGATGCCGAATAGGTCTGGAACGCCTCGGCGACCTGAATGGCCAGTTCGCGGGTCGGGGCCAGCACCAGCACCTGCGGCTTGGTGGCGGAAAGATTGATGTTGGACAGCACCGGCAGCGCGAAGGCGCCGGTCTTGCCGGTGCCGGTCTGCGCCTGGCCGAGCACGTCGCGGCCTTCCAGCATTGCCGGAATGGTGGCAGCCTGGATCGGCGACGGGGTCTCGTAACCGACTTCGGCCACTGCCTTCATCACAGGCTCGGATAGGCCGAGATCTGCAAACAGCAGCGGCGCGGGGGTATCTTGGGACATGGTAACTCCGGGGGCACCGCCGCGAACGGGCGGGCGAAAAGACGCATATTGTGCGCTCTAAACAGCTCAGCTGTCGCGCATGGCTAGATTTGCGTTCAGCTTACGAACACAACCGGCCGCCGCGTGGCCCCTGTTGGAGCACCCGCACGGGTCGCCGATGGCGCACAATAGCACTCGTTTTTATCCGTGAACACCATGCAGACCATCGAATTTGAACTTGACCGCGATTACGTGGAACTGAAGCAGCTGCTGAAACTGGCCGATCTGGTCACCAGCGGCGGCGAGGCAAAAATGATCATTGCCGACGGCCAGGTCACCGTGGATGGCGTGGTGGAGCTGCGCAAAGCCTGCAAAATCCGCGGCGGCCAGCAGGTGGCGCTGGGCGATGTCCTGATCAACGTCCTCGCCGATCCGGACCCGAACCGCGCCGAAGAAGACGACGAAGACGAGTGATGTAGTGCCGAGCCATGCTCGGCAGGGGCCGTCCCAGCGCCATATCAGCGGCGCAGGAGCTGCTGTAGTGCCGAGCCATGCTCGGCAGGAGCCTTCCCGAGGCTCCGTCAGCACTGCCGAGCTTTTGGGAGCGGTGTAAGCCGCGAAGCTGGCGGCCTGCCAGCACCCGATACCCACCACCAGTGGCTTCGCGGCTTACGCCGCTCCTACAAACCAGCCCCGCCGCCAAAGGCTTGCTACGCGCGCGCCTGGGTCAGATGTCCGGCAATCAACTTCCTGAACGGAACCACGCCCTGCGCGGCCCGCAATGCCGCGCCGCGCAGCAGGCGTGCCGGCAGCCGGCTGTCGTTGTAGAGGCTTGCAATGGCATTGGTGGCTTCGTACAGCGGCCGCGTCGCCAGCCGGTGGCCGCGCTGGTAACCGGCCAGCAACCCGTCCGCGCCGATATCGCCACCGCCACGAACCGCATCCAGCAGCAATCGCGCCAGCCGTTGCTGGCTGTGCAGGCCAAAATTGAAGCCGTGCGCGGTAACCGGATGCATGCCGACCGCCGCATCGCCGATCAAGGCGTAGCGCTTGCCGACGAAGTGGTGCGCATACACCCCCACCAGCGGATAGGTGTGGCGTGTCCCCACGGGGGTCATCGCGCCCAGGCGATGTTCGAAGAAGCCGCTGACCGCGCGGCCGAAGTCAGCCTCATCCAGCGCCAATAACTGCTGCAGCTGCTGCGGCGGCATGGTGATCACCGCCGAGGCCTGGTTGCCCGGCAAGGGCAGCATGGCCAAGGTCCGCTCGTAGCCGAACCACTCCCAGGCAGCGTGCTCATGCGCCCGCTCGCACTGCATCCGGCAGACCAGCATGGATTTGCCGAAGTCACGCATCTGCGCTCCGATTCCCATCATCCGCCGGGTCGCCGAGAAGCGGCTGTCGGCGGCTACCACCAGTCGTGCGCGCAGCTGACTGCCGTCGCTCAAGCTGACCGTGCTGTATGCCTCGCCGGCATCGATTGCAGTGACCGAGCGCCCATCCAGCAGCTCCAGCCCCGCTTGGCCCTGCACCGCCTCCCAGGCCGCACGCCGGATCAGGTGATTGGGAATCAGCCAACCCAGCTCATCGACGCCCTCGCCCTGCGCGGCGAAACCCAGCGCGAACGGCGAGCTGCCATTCATCACCTTGGCACTGCGCAATGGCGAGATCTCGCCCGGATCGATGCGCTGCCACAGGCCCATGCTGCGCATGATCTGCCGCGAGGCGTGGGTCAGCGCGATCTCGCGGCCGTCGAAGGCCGGCTCGGCC
This sequence comes from Stenotrophomonas sp. STEN022, assembly GCF_056760155.1. Taxonomy (NCBI): domain Bacteria; kingdom Pseudomonadati; phylum Pseudomonadota; class Gammaproteobacteria; order Lysobacterales; family Lysobacteraceae; genus Stenotrophomonas; species Stenotrophomonas sp. STEN022. The sequence goes on along the minus strand of NZ_JBRREG010000021.1, from coordinate 38,730 downwards.
AGCGCCGCCAGCGGTTGCTGCTCGACCAGCGCCAACGATAGACCGCTGCCCGCCAGGCTGCGGGCCAGACTCAAGCCGGCCGGGCCGGCGCCCACCACCACCACATCCACCTTGCGCATGTGCCACTCCGTTATGCCTACCGCAGGCAGGGTAAGCAGGCCGATGTAAGGATTCATTGATCCAGATCAGCTCCCCGGCAATCAGCGCGCAAACACGACGGGCGCCCTGCGGCGCCCGTGTGCGATGCCTGCGATGTGATGGCGCTCAGTTGGCCGAGGCCGCGCGCACGCTATAGCCGGAGGCGCGCCACACCTTGTCCTCGTCAAGGCGGAACGAGACCAGCTCGCGCACCGGCTGCGCATTGTTGGCAAAACGGGTCGGGAAGCTGACGTTCAAGTAGATACCTTCCGGCACCGAGGCACCGGCCGGGTATTGCACTCGGGTGATCGATGGCTTGCCGCGCGAGACCAGCGCGCCCAGTTTGGCGCGGTCGGCATTGACGTTGTTGGCAAACACATCACGGGTCACCGCCTTGCGCGCGACAGCCGAGGCACCGTCCCAGACCGTGGCCGCCTGCTGGCCATCCACCAGCTGCGCCACCCGCTGCGCAGCGGCAGTCATCTCCGCATCCTGTTTGGCCACCTGCGCCTGCTGCGCTGCACTGAGCGCTGGCGCCGGCCGTGCGGCGGCTGACGCCGGTGCGGTCGCAGGGGCGGCCGGGGCAGCAGCCCGCGCTGGCACTGGGGCCGCAGCGGGTGTCTGCGCGAAAACGCCTGCAGCCGGCACGGCCAGGGACAGCACCATCAACAAACAACTGGGTCGCATAGCTCTCTCCATGACGCTTTCAGTTGAACGGAATGCCAATCCAATCACGGTTTACGACCTTCCGCATCCCTTTATTTGTTCACTTTCGTGTACCGGGCGCACTCACCTGCGCACTGACGGCTGGCGCAGCTGCCGCAGCCGGCGTCACCACCGACTCCGCGGCACCGGTCGGGATGGCGGTCGGCATCGGCTCGAGCATGGCGGTATCGATTTCCGACAACGGACTTTCCTCCGGACAGACCTCATCCGGGAAGCCAAACTGCTCCTTCAAGGCCTGGCCACAGCTGTTCACTGCTTCCAGACCCGCACCCGCCGTCTTGCAGTCGCGGTCGAAAGCGATCAGGAACGCATCCTTGCGACGCACGAAATCATCGCCGCACTTGCGCATCTGCTTGATACGCTCCAGATCGTCCTGCACTGCGTTGGTACCGTCCAGTCCGTACTGCTTGAGCTCCTCACTGGTCAGCACCCGCAGGCTGCGGTTGGGCACGGTCATCATCAGGTCGGCCACGCCCACCGCCACGCCGTTGCGCTGCAGGTAGTCCTTCACGTTGTCGTAGACCTCGTGCAGCTCCTTGTTCAACTCCGCGCGCGAACTGGCGCTGGAGCTGATCCGCATCATGCGGTGGATGCCAACCTTGCCCGAGATCAGCCGATTGTCACCGGCCGCCAGCACGAACACGCAGGCGCTGTGGCAGACCGAGCCTTCGCGCACCCAGATGGTCCAGCCAGACTCGCCGATGCTGTCACCGGCAACGATGGCTGCTTCCACCTGACCGCCACTGGAATCCAGATCCAGGATGCGCCGGCTGATCTTCATCGCGTCGGCCACTACCGCCAGCCGCGTCACCATCGCTGCGAACGAGGGATTGATCTTGCCGGCATAGCGCACCCGCAGCAGACCACGCTCTTTGCAGGGCTCCAAGGCTGCATCCATGCTGGCGCGGTCAAACGCGGTCAGCTCGGTGCCATCGCCGTTTTCGCCGGCATAGTCGGTGCCACAACTGACCCAGGCCTTGCCGTTCTCCAACAGCAGCTCGGGCCAGGGCTTGTCCTTGGCCGGCAATACCGGCGCCGGCGGTGCCGGCGCATCGGCGGCGTTGATCGACACCATGTGGTCGCCATCGGCGGCCAATGCGGTAGCAGGGTCGGCCACTGGCTTTTTTTCGCCGGTCTGCGGATTGCAGGCCAACAGCCCGATGCACAACAACGGCGACCACCAGAACTTGGGCAACATGGAGAGCAATCAGGTCCGTACTACGGCGCAACCGCGCCAGGAAGGTGGACAGTCTAGTGCGCAACACCCTCCCTGCTGCAACGCCCGGTGAATCAACACAGCGTCGCGCGCATTGATGTCCGAAAATGGCCAGTACCGGCCGCCGGCTGCGCCTAGACTGGGCCCATGCAAAACCTCCTGATGCCCGCCCACGTGCAATGCGAACAAGCCCGTCTGGCCCGTGATGCGCGCTTTGACGGTCTGTTCTTCACTGCCGTGCGCAGTACCGGCATCTATTGCCGGCCGGTGTGCCCGGCACCGCCACCCAAACCCGAGAACGTCAGCTACTACCCAAGCGCCGCTGCGGCCAGCGCTGCCGGTTACCGGCCCTGCCTGCGCTGCCGCCCCGAACTGTCGCCGGATGACGCCAATCTGCTGCAGGACCAGACCCTGCACCAGGCACTGGCCCTACTCAATGAAGGTATCCTGCAGGAGCAGCCAGCGACCGCGCTGGCCGAGGCGATGGGGATCAGTGCGCGCCAGTTGCAACGGCTGTTCGTCGCCAGACTTGGGGCAACGCCGGCACAGCTGCACACCACCCGCCGTCTGTTGCTGGCCAAACAGCTGTTAACCGAAACCGCGCTGCCGGTAACCCAGGTCGCACTGGCCGCCGGCTTCAACAGCCTGCGCCGCTTCAACAGCGCCTTCCTCGAAGGCTGCGGCATGCCGCCGAGCGCGCTGCGCAAGCAGCACGGCGCGGTGCCAGGCGGCGAGCCTGTATTGCGCCTGGCCTACCGGCCGCCGCTGGACTTCCCGTTGATGCTGGCCTTCCTGCGCCGCCGCTCGCTGCCGGGTATCGAGTGCATCGACGAGAGCAGCTACCAACGCCTAGTCGTCGCCAATGGCGTGGCCAGCCTGATCCGGGTCACTGCCGATCCCAAGCGGCCGGAACTGCGCCTGCAACTGGGCACCACCGATCCACGAGCCATTCCTGCCATCGTCGCCAAGGTGCGCCGCGTCTTCGACCTGGATGCCGACCTGCGTACCGTCCATGCCACCTTGGGCCAGGAACCCCTGCTCGCGCGCGGCATCGCCGAGCGGCCGGGCCTGCGCATTCCCGGCGGCTGGGACGGCTTTGAAGTCGCCGCACGCGCCGTCCTCGGCCAGCAGGTCAGCGTCGCTGCGGCAACCACGCTGGCGCGGCGCCTGGTCGATCGCTTCGGCGAGCACCTGCCCGGCATGCCCGAAGGCCTGGACCGACAGTTCCCGGCACCGGCAATCCTGGTCGAGGCACCGCTGGAGAGCATCGGCTTGCCGCGCACCCGTGCCGCCACCCTGCGCGCAATCGCCCGCGCCTGCGCCGAAGGCAGACTGGATTTCAGCCGTGCACAAACACTGGAGAGCTTCGTGCAGAAGGCCACCGCCCTGCCCGGTATCGGCCCATGGACCGCGCATTACATGGCACTGCGGGCGATGGGGCTTCCCGATGCCTTCCCTGCCGGCGACCTGGTGCTGCAGCAGGTGCTGGGCGAAGACCAGCGCCTCAGCGAACGAGAAACCGAACGTCGCTCCCAGCTCTGGCGGCCATGGCGCGCCTATGCGGTGCTGCATCTGTGGCACCTGGCAGTACCAACCGAGAGAAAGAATTCCAAGCCTGTTACGGAGGCCAGCGCATGAACACCCTCTATTACGACCGTTTCGACAGCCCCATCGGCGCACTGACTGTCGCCGTCGATCAGGTCGGCGTACGCCACATCCTGTTCGCCGAAAACCGCCACGACGCCAAGGGCCGCGAGCACTGGCAGCGTGACCCGGATGCGGTCGCAGAGCCACGCCGCCAACTGTTGGAGTACCTGCGCGGTGAGCGCCACGAGTTCCAGCTGGAGCTTGCACCGGTCGGCACCGAATTCCAGTTGCAGGTCTGGCACACCCTGGCGCAGATTCCTTTTGGCGCAACCTGGAGCTACCGGCAGCTGGCCGAGCGCATTGGTCGGCCCACCGCGACGCGCGCAGTCGGCGCTGCCAATGGCCGCAATCCATTGCCGATCGTGCTGCCCTGCCATCGGGTAATCGGCAACAACGGCGCACTGACCGGTTTCGGTGGCGGGCTGCCGACCAAGGCAGCCTTGTTGAAGCTGGAGGGCGTGCCCAGCGAAGGTGAGCGGGTGGCGGACCTGTTTGCCTGAGCGTGGTTGCTCCCGGGTACGCTTTACCTACCTGGGCTACAGGGTCGGTTTACTGCAGGCAACATGCCGAAGGTTGTATTTGTACGGTCACCGGCCCGGCCTATCATTGCGGCATGACTTTTCTACGTATTTCGGCCAGTGCATTGGCCTGCGCACTGCTTGCAGCCTGCGCCACCACGCCTTCCTCGCCCACCACCGCTCAGGAAGTACCGCCCACCGTATTGATGATTTCCATCGACGGCCTGCGCGCGGACAAACTCAGCGAAGCAGACAGCCCCAACCTGATGCGACTTGCCCGCGAGGGCGTGCGCAGCGTTGGCATGCGCCCGTCCTATCCATCGCTCACCTTCCCCAATCACTACACCCTGGTCACAGGCCTGCGCCCGGACCACCACGGTCTGGTGCACAACGCGATGAGCGCCGATGCGCTTGGCGAGTTCAAGGTCAGTGACCGCACCGCCGTGCAGAACGCGGCCTGGTGGGATGGCGGTGAGCCGATCTGGGTCAGCGTACGCAAGGCCGGGTTCAAGAGTGCCACCTGGTCCTGGCCAGGCAGTGAGGCGCCGGTGCGCGGCCTGCATGCCAATCAATGGCGCATGTACGACGAGAGCGTGCCGCTGCCCGAGCGCATGAACCAGGTCCTGGCCTGGCTGCACGGCGCACCGGACGCGATCAAACCGCGCTTCGTTGCCACCTACATGGAGCATGTGGACAAGGCCGGACATGAGCACGGCCCGGATTCGCCCGAGTACAAAGCAGCCTTGCAGCAGGTGGACGCCGCCGTCGGCCAGCTGGTTGACGGCATGCGCCGCGATGGCCTGCTTGATCACACCAACGTGATTGTCGTGTCCGATCACGGCATGGCAACGGTCAAGGCCGGCAATGCGGTGGCCATCGAAGACATGGTGTCGGCAGATATCGCCAAGGTGGTGTCGGTGGGTCAATCGGTAGGCTTCGCACCGCTGCCGGGCAAGCAGGCCGCCGCGGAGAAAGCGCTGCTCGGGGAGCACGCGCACTACCAGTGCTGGAACAAGGCGCAGCTGCCAACGCGCTGGCACTACGGCAGCAACCCGCGCGTGCCGGCCATCATCTGCCAGATGCAGGAGGGCTGGGACGCATTGACTCGCAACGACATCGCAAAGCGCCCGCCAGGCGACCGCGGCTCGCATGGTTATGATCCGGCGCTACCGTCGATGCAGGCGGTATTCGTCGCACGGGGCCCGGCCTTCGCGCAGGGCAAGCAGCTCACCGCCTTCGACAACGTCGACGTCTATCCGCTGCTTACCCGCCTGATCGGTATCCCGGCCCAGCCCAACGATGGCGACCCGCACGCACTGGAGCAGGCGCTGCGCCAATCGAAGTGAGGTAGCCCGGGTAAGCGCAGCGCACCCGTGATCTATCACGAACACAAAAAAGCGGCGCAATGCGCCGCTTTTCTGTAACCACTGCCTGGCTGGATCAGCCGGCCTTGGCGACGGTCTTCTTGGCAACAGCCTTCTTGGCGGCAGCCTTGGTGACGGTCTTCTTGGCGACCGGCGCAGCAGCGCCCACGGCCACCTTGCTCACGTGCGAGCGCGAATTGCCATAGCTGGCGTTGTAGCGCTTGCCCTTGGCGGTCTTACGGTCACCCTTACCCATGTCGTCAACTCCTTGGTTTGTAATCAGTTACCCCGTGCAAGCACGGGTTTGGCGAGGCCACAACAAGCGCCCTCGCGCATGGACAGGAAGCCTACCATGCGCCCCTCAATGTGCGCAGCTGGCGTCGTGTACATGCACATGGTTCAAGCGCAGGTTGACCACATGTGCCAAACCCACCAGCACGCCACCCAAGGTCATCACCACCGCATGCGGAACCTGCGAATGATGCAGTTCCGGGTGCAGCAGACCCGCCCACAGCAACAACAAGCCTGGCACCAGCAGCAACAAAGCCATCAGCGCACGATGCCGCAGATAGCCCCAGATCAGACTGAACAGACCCAGCACGGTAACGAAGATCACGATGCTGGCCTCTACCCCATCACTGAGCCAGAACGACAGCCCCAGCGCCGGCGCCACCGCCAGCAAGGCCGGCAACAACGCGCAATGCACCGCACAGATCAGGGATCCGGTCGCGCCAAAGCGATCGAGGAATTTGCGTAGTCCGTTGGGTGGGGTGGGCATGACTTCCAGCAGGGGCGGCAGAACGTTATGGAATAATATAACATTATTGTCCTCCCCGCCCTAACCGCCTGCGCCAGCCCTTTGCCGCCTCCGGTTCAGATTGCCATCCAAGTGATACACAGTAACAAAGGAATTCTCATGCCCTTCCCCCGTCACACCCGGCACCACCTGCTATTCCTCGCCCTTGCCGCCGCCCTGCCTGCCGTCGCCAGTGCCGCCGATGACGACGCCGGGCAAAGCCATCACCTGACCGAACTGACCGCAGTAAAGGTCACCGCTTCACCGCTGCAGGGCTCTGCCGAGTCGCTGGCACGCCCGGTCGAGGTCCTGGCAGGCACCGATCTGGACGAACACAAATCCGGCACCTTGGGCGACACCGTGGCCAAGCTACCCGGCGTGCAGAGCACTTTCTTCGGTCCCGGCGTCGGCCGCCCGATCATCCGTGGCCAGGAAGGCCCACGCGTGGCGGTGGTGTCCAATGGCGTCGGCAACATGGACGCCTCCACCGTCAGCGCCGACCACGCCTCCGCCATCGAACCCTTCCTGGCCGACCAGATCGAGGTGTTGAAAGGCCCGGCCACACTGCTGTTCGGCAGCGGTGCCATTGGCGGCGCGGTGAACGTGGTCGATGGCCGCATCGCCAGCGAAGTACCGGACCGCCCAATCAGCGGCCGCGCCGAACTGCGTGGCAACTCGGTCAACCAGGAGCGCGGCGGCATGTTCCGTCTGGACGGCGTCAGCGGCGACAACCTGGTCCTGCATGTCGACGGCCTGATCCGCAATGGCGATGACTACCGCATCCCTGGCTACGCGATCGACCCGCACGCGCTGGACGCCGATGGCCATGACGATCACGACGCCCACGACGAAGACGCCGGCACCCGCGGCCGCCTGGACAACAGCTCGACGCGCACCCGCGCCGGCGGCGTCGGCGCCACCTGGTTCGGCGAGAACGGTTTCCTCGGTGCCTCGCCGGGCACCTACCGCAGCAACTACGGCATTCCCAATGGCGCCCACGTGCATGCCGACGATGACCACGGCCACGACCATGATGATCACGATCACGACCACGGCGAGGAAGGCGAAGAGCACGATGTGCGCATCGACATGGTGCAGAACCGCTTCGACCTGAAGGGCGGTCTGTACAACCCGACCTCATTCCTGAAGAGCCTGACCGTGCGTGGCGGCTACACCGACTACGAGCACACCGAGCTGGAAGCCGGCACCCCGTCCACCCGCTTCACCAACAAGGGCTTTGAAGGCCGCGTGGAAGCCGTGCAGCAGCCGCTGGCCGGCTGGGACGGTGCCTTCGGCGTGCAGTTCGGCAGCAGCGATTTCGGCGCCACCGGCGAAGAAGCCTTCGTACCGGGCACCACCACCGACACCATTGGTGCTTTCGTGCTGCAGGAAAAGCAGTTCGGCCCGTTCAAGCTGGAACTGGGTGCACGCCATGACCGGGTCAAACTCGACCCGAACGATGCCCAACGCAACCGCAGCTTCGGCGCGACCAACCTGTCGGCGTCCGGCATCTGGGCCTTGAACGACACCTTCGACCTGCGCTTCGGCGTGGACGCCTCCGAGCGTGCGCCGACCAACGAAGAGCTGTACGCCGCTGGCGCCCACATTGCCACCCGCTCATTGGAGATCGGCAACGCCAACTTGGACACCGAGCGCGGTCGTCGCATGGAGCTGGGCCTGCACGCGCACAACGAGCGTATCGATGTGCAGGCAGCGATCTACCAGACCAAGTTCAAGGACTTCATCTACCTGGCCGACACCGGCGTGGTCGAAGGTGGCCTGCCGGTGCGCACCTGGACCCAGAACGACGCCACCTTCAAGGGCGCTGAAGTCGAAGCCACCTGGCACATGCTGGAGAACGTCGCCGGTGACTGGGACCTGCGCGTGTTTGGTGACTACGTGAAGGCAGAACTGGATGGCAGCGGCACCCGCGATGTCGCCATCGCCGTGCCGCACGGTGACCACGCACACAACTACAACGTCGAGTTGGCCAATGGCGGCTACCTGCCGCGCATCGCCCCGGCCCGTGTTGGTGCCGACCTGCATTGGTCGCTGGGTGGCTGGCGCGCGTCGCTGGGTGCTGTGCGCTACGGCAGCCAGAAGGATGTTGCAGTGAACGAGGAAACCAGCGCCGGCTACACGCTGGTGGATGCACACGTGGCGTACCGCTGGGATCGCAATGGCAGCAACAGCTACGAAGTGTTCCTCGATGGCAGCAACCTGACCGATCGTGAAGCACGCCCGCATACATCGCTGCTGCGGGATTACTCGCCGTTGCCAGGCCGCGGTGTGGCATTTGGCATCCGCGCCTGGTTCTAAAGGTTCGTCGCAGGCTTTGGCTCTGAGCTTTGGCTCTGAGCTTTGGCTCTGAGCTTTGGCTCTGAGCTTTGGCTCTGAGCTTTGGCTCCTGCTCCTGTCTTTCCCCTCTCCCGCTTGCGGGAGAGGGGTAGGGGTGAGGGCAAGCTTCTGCTCCTGCGTTTAGTTCTGCTTCTGCTTTTTGCCCTCCTGCCTAGCAACCCAAGCAAACCTGAAAACCACCGTCAGGTGGTTTTATTTTTGTGCAGAGCCCCGCTTTGGTAACCCACTCAGATAGAGCCAAATCAAGAGCCCCCCATCCGCCCTCCGGGCACCTTCCCCCGCAAGCGGGAGAAGGGAAGGCAACAGCAACAGCCAAACCAAAGCCAGAGCCAAGGCCAAGGCCACAGCCAAAGCCACAACCACTACCACTACCAAAGCTAAGCGCACAAAGCGCCAGAGTCGCCAGGACCCAGCCCTCGCAATTACGTGCATATACACATAAACTGCAACCCATCGCCCTACCCCACAAGCCGATGGACGCCCCCAGCCCCTGCACCTGCTTCCAGCTGCGCCGCGCCACGCGCCGCGTTTCCCAGCTCTATGACCGCCATCTGGCCGCCGCCGATCTAAGCCTCAACGCCTATTCCATCCTGCGCCGCTCCAGCCAGCCACGCCCGCTCGGCGAGCTCGCCGATGCGCTGGGCATGGACCGCACCACCCTCACCCGCAACCTCAAGCCGTTGCTCGAAGCGGGCCTGCTCAGTTCCGCCCCCGGCGCGGACTCCCGCCAGCGCCAACTGCACATCACCGCCGCCGGCAAGCGCCGCCTGCAGAAGGCCTTTCCTCTCTGGCAGCAAGCCCAGCAGGAGATCGAAATGCTGTTCGGCGGCAAGCGCATCGAAGATCTCAACCACCAGCTGGAAGCACTCACCCAGGCACTGGAACAGGAGCAATCAGCATGACCACGCAGGCCCCCACGCGCACTCCCTGGCTGTTGTTGCTCGCTGCCTCCAGCATCCTGATGGTGACCATGGGCGTGCGCCAGACCAGCGGCCTGTTGATCGACCCTATCCATGTTTCGACCGGGCTCGGCATCGCCCAGATCAGCTTCTCGCTGGCGATCGGCCAATTCGTATGGGGTGCAGTGCAGCCATTCTTCGGTGCCATGGCCGACCAACGCGGACCGCTGCCGGTACTGGTCGGCGGCGGCGCGCTGCTGGCGGTCGGCCTGATCGCGGCAACCTTGCTGCCCGGCGCCTGGGGGCTGAACCTCAGCTTTGGCCTGCTGCTGGCAGCCGGTGCCGGTGCCGGCAGTTTCTCGGTGCTGATCGGCGCAACCGCCTGGCGTATTCCCGCCCAGAAGCGCTCGATGGCCGCCGGCATCATCAACGCCGGCGGCTCACTCGGCCAATTCCTGTTCGCACCACTGGTGCAGCTGCTGCTCAGTGCTTTCGGCTGGATCAAGGCCTTGTATGCGTTGGCCTTCATCGTGCTGCTGTCATTGCCATTGGCCTGGCCGCTGCGCAAGCGCGCGCCACGCAACGAGGCCAGTGACGACGGCGAAGCGCTGCGTCCGCAGCTGCAGCGCGCCCTGCGTGACCGCAGTTACTGGTGCCTGCATCTGGGCTTCTTCACCTGTGGCGTGCATATCGCCTTCCTGGTCACCCACCTGCCCGGCGAGATCGCACTTTGCGGGCTGTCGCCGAACGTGGCCTCCGTATCGATTGCCTTGATCGGCCTGTTCAATGTTGCCGGCAGCCTGATCATCGGTGCGCTTGGCGAACGCTTCCGCATGAAGTGGCTGCTGTTCTGGATGTACCTCAGCCGCGCGGTGCTGATCGCGGTCTATCTGGCATCACCGCCGACACCGATGACCTTCTATGTGTTCGCCGCCGCACTGGGCTTCACCTGGCTGGCGACGGTGCCGCCCACTGCGGGACTGGTCGGTAAGCTGTTCGGTCCGCGTCACATGGGCACCTTGTTCGGCCTCACCCTGTTCTCCCACCAGATCGGCGCGTTCTTCGGTGCCTGGCTGGGTGGCGTGGCACTCGAATACGGCGGCGACTACAGCTGGATGTGGTACGCGGACATGGCATTGGCCGCTGCTGCGGCGCTGATCAACCTGCCGATCCGCGAAGCACCACTGCGCCGCCAGCTCGCCGCGGGCTGAACGGGAACGCCCCGCCGCAACGGCCCGTTCCATGCCGCCCATTGAAACCGGACACTTTTGTCCGGATCATATGGACATGACCTCCATTCGCTCCGATGCCGCTGTGCGTCGTGCCTTGCTGTTGGATGCGGCTGACGCCGTGTTCGGCGAGCACGGCATCACCGCTCCACTTGACCTGGTGGTGGCTCGCGCCGGCGTAGGCCGGGCAACGCTGTACCGCAACTTCCCCGACCGCACCGCGCTGATCGAAGCCCTGCTACAACGGACCGTGGAAAAGATCGAAGTGCACCTGCAGGAGCTGGGCGAGCGCGACGATGCCCTGTTCGAGCTGATCATCGGCATGGCCAGGCGCATCGTGCATTCGCCTGCGTTGGCCGATTACTGGCGCGCAGTGGACCCGGACGAGCCCACGATCAAGGCCGCACGCGAGCGCATTCTCGGCCTGTCCGAACCGGCGCTGCTGCGGGCCAAGGCCGCAGGGCTGTGCCGGCTTGACCTGCAGTTGTCGGATATCTCGTTGATCTCCGGCATGCTCGGTGCCGCCCTGCGCGGCCGCACCGTAGAAGATCGCGCCACCCTCGCGCGGCGTGCGATTGAATTGCTGCGTCCCGGCCTGTCCGTGCAGGCTGCAGCAGAGCGCACATGAAGCCCCTCAAGCCCATTCCGGACTGGGAAGAGCACGAGAAGCCAAGCCTGCCCGGCTCGGCCTCGATGCCCTGGCATCCGCCGCACCGCCGCGCGGCCTACGCCGCCGTGGCGGTGCTGGTGGCGATCACCGGCGGCCTGGGCAATGCCCTGATCAGCGCCAACCTGCCGTTGATCACCGGCCAGATGGGACTGCAGGCCAGTGAGGCCAACTGGCTGGTCGCCGCCTACCTGATGGTCAATGTCAGCGCCAACCTGCTGGTGTTCAAGTTCCGCCAGGAGTACGGCATCCGCCTGTTCGCCGAGATCGGCCTGGGCACCTATGCCGCATTGGCGGTGCTGCATCTGTTTGTCGGCAACAACACGACCACCTTGCTGGTACGCGCCGGCAGCGGCTTTGCCGGTGCCGCCTGCACCACGCTGGGCACGCTGTACATGCTGCAGGCCTTGCCGCGCAAATACGTGGGCAACCTGCTGGTGATAGGCGTCGGCCTGTCGCAGCTCGCCGTGCCATTGGCGTGGCTGCTGTCACCCAGCCTGCTCGACCATGGCGAATGGCAGAACCTGTATCTGTTCGAGGCCGGGTTGGCGCTGTGTTCGTTTGCCGCGGTGGTGGTGCTGAAGCTGCCGCCCGGCATCCAGATCAAGGTTTTCGAACGCACCGACTTCCTCACCTTCGCCCTGCTCGCGCCGGGTCTGGCGCTGCTGGTGGTGGTGCTGAGCCAGGGCTACCCGCATTGGTGGTTCGACTCACCATGGCTGGGCTGGGCATTGGCTGCGGCGGTGGTGCTGATCACCACCGGTCTGTGCATCGAGCACCAGCGTCGCAACCCGCTGCTGCAGGTGCGCTGGCTGATGGGGCCGGTGATGCTGCGCTTCATCGTCGGCGCGTTCCTGATCCGCTTCCTCACCAACGAGCAGTCCTACGGGATGATCTCGATGATGCGCACGCTGGGCATGGGCCCAGACCAGATGGCGCCCTTGTTCGGAGTCATCCTGATCGGCGTGCTGGTCGGCATCGCTGCCGGTGCGTTGACGTTCGGGCCGAAGGCGCTGATCCCGCAGTTGCTGATGTCGATCATCCTGCTCGGCAGTGCCGCCTTCCTCGACCAGCACCGTACCAGCATGGACCGACCGATGGATTTCGCCCTCAGCCAGTTCCTGGCGGCGGTGGGCAGCGGCATGTTCATGGGCCCGCTGATGCTGATCGGCATACGCCAGGCGATGGCGCGTGGGCTGGACCACATCGTGTCCTTCATCGTGATTCTGTCGCTGACGCAGAGCTTCGGCAGCCTTGCCGGCTCGGCCTTCCTGAGCAGCTTCCAGCTGCACCGCGAGCACATCTATTCCAGCGCACTGGCAAGCCAGCTCAATCCCGCCGATCCGCAGGTAGCGCGCCGCCTGCAGCTGCAACAGCAAGCCTACGCCCGCGTCATCACCGACCCCGTACAACTCAAGGCGCAGGCCAGTGCCGCCTTGGCGGCAGCGGCCAAACGCGAAGCCAATGTACGTGCCTTCAACGATGTATTCGCCTTCAGTGGCTGGGTCGCGATCTGCTTCCTGACCTGGCTGCTGCTGGAAGTGACGCTGCGCAATCCCCGCGTGAAACAGGTGATCCGGCGTGGCCGCGCCGGGGCCCAGGACAACCGAGCAGAAACATGAGCAACAAGACCGAAAAGAACACTTCAACCCCGCCGCCCACGCCGGTGTCCAAGTACAACCGCCCGAGTCGACGTGCGGTGGTGCTGATGATCATCGTCGCCCTGGTTGGGCTGACCTTGATCCTGCGCGCCTGGCAGTTGTGGCCGTTCAACAGCACGCACATGCACACCGACGATGCCTATGTGCGCGGCCAGGTAACCGTGCTGGCACCGCAGGTCAACGGTTATGTCACCGAAGTGCTCGTCAGCGACTTCGACCACGTCAAACAGGGCCAGCCGCTGCTGCGCATCGATCAGCGCATCTACCGACAGAAGGTGGATCAAGCTTTGGCCTCGCTCGAAGATGCACGCGCGCAGCTGGCCAACTCCGACCAGAGCCAGGCGCAGAACCGCGCGCAGATCAGCTCGGCACGGGCAAACCACTCGGCGCAGCAGGCCGAGCAGCAGCGCAGCCGCGCCGAGTTGCAGCGCTATGAAGCCCTGGCAGCACAACAACTGGTTTCCAATAGCGACCGCGACAAGCTGCGCGCCTCGGCGCAGGCGGCGACTGCCGGCGTGGCGCAATCGCAGGCAGCCATCCATATCGCCGAAGAAACCCTCACCTCCACCGAAGTGGCACGCAAGGGCTTGGAGGCAAAAGTCGCCATGGCTGAAGCCACGCTGGAACTGGCGAAGATCGACCTCGACAACACCGTCATCAAGGCACCGCGTGATGGCCAGGTATCGGAAGCGACCGTTCGGCTTGGGCAGTACGTTACCGCCGGCAGCCAGCTGCTGTTCCTGGTCCCGGACACGCTGTGGGTGGTAGCCAACTACAAGGAAGGCCAGACCTGGAACATGGCGATCGGCCAGCCCGCGACATTCAGCGTAGATGCCTTCCAGGGCAAGAAGCTGCGCGGCCGCGTCGAGCAGATCGCCCCGGCCACCGGCTCGGAGTTCTCGGTGCTCAAGCCCGACAACGCCAGCGGCAACTTCACCAAGGTGGTGCAGCGGCTGCCGATCCGCATTGCCATCGACCCCGACCAGCCACTGGCCGCGCGCCTGCGCCCCGGCATGTCGGTGGTGGTGGAAGTGGACACCGCCGCAGCGCCCGCTCAACGGTAGTGCCGAGCCGTGCTCGGCAGGGCGTTACCGATCATCATGTGGGAGTGGCGTAAGCCGCGAAGCCGACATTGCGCGAAAGGCCTGAAAGCCAACCCCTCCCCAACCCTCCCCTGCTGCGCAAGGGAGGGAGCAACAGCGGTAGTGCCGAGCCATGCTCGGCAGGGGCGTTACCAGCGAAGAGCAGCCCTCACCCCAACCCCTCTCCCGCCAGCGGGAGAGGGGCTAAAGCGGCAACCACACGATGCAAATGGCTCCCGCGAGCACCGCGATCGGTGACGGTAGTGCCGAGCCATGCTCGGCAAGGGCGCTACCGACCATCTGGTGGGAGCGGCGTAAGCCGCGAAGCTGAGATCGCTAGAAAGGCCCAGAGCCACCCCCTCCCCACCCCTCCCCCTGCTGCGCAAGGGAGAAAGCAAAGCCTTCACCCGATTGCGCTAGGCTGTACCCCTGCTCACAGCCGGGAGAACCCTCGGTGAAAATGATTCTGGCGCTCTCCGTCCTGGCCGCACTCACGGCCACCTCTGCCAACGCAGCAGACAAACTGTATTCCGGCGGTCCCATCGTCACCGTGGATGACCGCCACCCCGACGCAGAAGCCATCGTCGTGCGCGACGGCCGCATCGCCTTTGTCGGCACTCTCAAGGCAGCGCTCCATTTCAGTCCGCAGGCGCAGCAGATCGACTTGCAGGGTCATACGCTGACGCCCGGCTTCATCGACGCACATGGCCACGTTTCAGGTGTCGGCCTGCAGGCGCTATCAGCCAACCTGCTGCCTGCGCCCGATGGCGAAGGCAACTCGATACCCGCGCTGCAGAAGATCATGCGCGAATTCCGCGCGCACCCAACCACGCCCGAAGGCTACAAGGTGCTGATCGGCTTCGGCTACGACGATTCGCAACTGGTCGAACAGCGCCATCCGACCCGGCAGGATCTGGATGCGATCGCCACCGACATACCGATCATCCTGATGCACCAGTCCGGCCATCTCGGTGCTTACAACAGCAAGGCGCTGGAACTGGCCGGCATCACCGCCGACACACCCAATCCACCCGGTGGCGTGATCCGCCGCGAGCCGGGCAGCAATGTGCCCGATGGTGTGCTGGAGGAAAGCGCGCACAACATCGCCTTGGCCAAGCTGATGCCGGCGATGACTGTCGAGCAATCCTTTGCCATGCTCGAAGCCGGCCAAGCGCTGTACATGAAGTACGGCTACACCACCGCCCAGGACGCCAAGACCGACGCCGGCACCTTGCAGCTGCTGCCGATGGCGGCCAAGGCCGGCAAGCTCAAGATCGATGTGGTGTCCTATCCGGATATTGAAGTGGCCTTGCAGAATCCAGCAATGCAGGGGCCCTTCTATGGCCTGAACTACACCGACCACTTCCGCATCGCCGGCGTGAAGATCAGCCTGGACGGATCGCCACAGGGCAAAACCGCGTGGCTGACCAAGCCTTATTACAAGGTCCCCGAGGGCGAGAAGCCGGATTATGCCGGCTATCCCGCCTTCCCCACCGCCAAGGTCGATGACCTCATCACCCAGGCGTGGGGACATGGCTGGCAAGTACAGGCACATGCCAATGGTGATGCCGCGATTGATCAGCTGATCCACGCCGTCGCCGTCGCAGAAGCCAAGTACCCGGACAAGCACCTCGTCCCCGTACTGATCCACGGCCAGACCCTGCGCAAGGACCAGGTTGGCGAACTACGCCGTCTGGGCATCTTCCCCTCGCTGTTCCCGATGCACACCTATTACTGGGGCGATTGGCACCGCGACTCGGTACTGGGCCCGGAGCGCGCCGAGAACATCTCGCCCACGCAATGGGTGCTGGATGCGGGCATGGTGTTTACCTCGCACCACGATGCGCCGGTGGTATTCCCGGATTCGATGCGGGTGCTGGACGCGACGGTCAACCGCGTGACCCGCAGTGGCCGCGTGCTGGGACCGGATCAACGGGTATCGCCATTGATCGCACTGAAGTCGATCACGTTGTGGGCAGCGCGCCAGTACGGCGAGGAGAGCAGCAAGGGCTCGATCGAAGTCGGCAAGCGTGCGGACCTGGCGCTGCTCTCGGACAACCCAATGACCATCGAACGCAGCCAGCTGCACACCATCAAGGTGCTGCAGACCATCAAGGATGGCGAAGTGGTTTACGAGGCGAAGCCGAAGCCGTAGGAGCGATATGTGGTTGTTGTGGGAGCGGCGTAAGCCGCGAAACCACCGCAACATCCGAAGCCGATAGCGCATTGACCACACCGAAGTAGCCGGGGCGGTCGAAGCCTATCGGCTTCGCGGCTTACGCCGCTCCTACAAAAATCATTTCCGCGGGGCGCTTCACCCTCTCCCCAACCCCTGCTCCGCACCCCGGCCCTTGCGCTGGCGCAAGGGCGTTCGATGGGCAGCGAACCAATGGTTCGCACGCTGCCCCTCTCTCCCCGCAGGGAGAGGGGCTAGAACTTCAGCCTGCGCAGTTCGCGCACAGGCCGTGCACTTCCAGCGTCTGCGCCTGCGGCTTGAAGCCCAATTCCTTGGCGCGGGCTTCGAGCTGGCGGACGATGTCGCGGTCTTCCAGCTCCACTGCGCTATGGCAGCGGTCGCAGATCAGGAACGGTACCGAATGCTGGTTGCTGCTCGGGTGGTGGCAGGCGACGAACGAGTTGACCGACGACAGCTTGTGCACGAAACCGTTGGCCATCAGGAAGTCCAGCGCGCGGTAGACCGTGGGTGGGGCATCGGCGCCCACACCCTTGCCTTCACGCACCCATTCCAGCAGCTCATAAGCCTTGACCGGCTTGCCGGCCTCGGCGATCAGCCGCAGCACGTTGGCGCGGATCGGGGTCAACCGCAATCCGCGCTCACGGCACACCCGTTCGACCACCGCGACAAAACCGGCCGCGTCTTCGACGTGGTGGTGCGGGGCGGTGCAGGAGTGTGCGTCGGTCATGTCTACCTCGGGGTCAGGCCGTTGGGATCTTGATGAGTGCGGCGTCGATGCGTTTCAAGGCCTCGTCGCGCCCAGCCAGATACACGGTATGGGAAATGTCAGGACTCACCTGGGTGCCGGTGATGGCCACGCGCAGCGGCTGGGCGACCTTGCCCATGCCGATTTCCAGCTGCGCAGCCACCTCGTGCAGTGCCACGGACACGCCTTCGGCGGTCCATTCAGCTGCTGCCAGCAGCTCGCGGGCCTTGGCCAGCGGCACGTCGGCGCCGGCCTTGAAGTGCTTGACCACTGCCGCGTCGTAGTATTCGCTCAGCGGGGTGTACCAGACCACGGCCTTCTCGGCCATTTCCTTCAGGGTCTGCACGCGTTCACGCAGGGCGATGACCACATCGACCGGGGCCGGGCCCTTGCTGATGTCCAGACCGAGCTTTTCCAGCTGGTACACCAGGTGCGGGACGATGGACTCCGGCGTCTCGGTCTTCAGGAAGTGCTGGTTGACCCAGCCCAGCTTGGCCATGTCCAGGCGCGCGGCCTTGGAATTGCAGTTGGTGACGTCGAACAGGTCGATCAGTTCCTGGCGGGTGAAGATCTCCTGGTCACCGTGCGACCAGCCCAGACGGGCCAGGTAGCTCAACAGCGCCTCGGGCAGGTAGCCGGCGTCCTTGTACTGCATCACGTCGGCCGCGCCGGTGCGCTTGGACAGCTTGGCACCCTGCTCGTCCAGGATCATCGGCATGTGGCCGAACTTCGGCACCGGCGCGCCGATGGCCTCGTACAGATTGATCTGGCGCGGGGTGTTGTTGATGTGGTCATCACCGCGGATGACCTCGTTGATGTTCATGTCCCAATCGTCGACCACCACCGCGAAGTTGTAGGTCGGGTAGCCGTCCGGGCGGAAGATGACCATGTCATCCAGCTCGCTGTTGGCGATCTCGATATTGCCCTTGATCAGGTCATCGAACAGCACCGTGCCTTCAAGCGGGTTCTTGAAGCGGATGACGCGGTTCGGGTCGTCCTTGTACGGCAGGTTGAGCTCGCGGGCGGCGCCGTTGTAGCGCGGTTTTTCCTGCTTGGCCATGGCGGCTTCGCGCATGGCGTCGAGCTCTTCCTTGGTTTCGTAGGCGTAATACGCCTTGCCGGAGGCGATCAGCTGCTCGGCCACTTCCTGATAGCGGGCGACGCGCGCGGTCTGGTAGATCGGGCCCTCGTCATAGCCCAGGCCCAGCCAGTCCATCGCCTCGAGGATGGCATCGATGGCCGCCTGGGTGGAGCGCTCGCGGTCGGTATCTTCAATGCGCAGCACGAACTCACCGCCACGGTGACGCGCCTCCAGCCAGCAATACAGCGCGGTGCGGGCGCCACCAATATGCAGGTAGCCGGTGGGACTGGGGGCAAAGCGGGTACGGACGGTCATGACGGGCGCAGAAGTTGGAATCGGGGCATTTTACCTTTTCCCCCCTGCCGGTGCTTCGAACCCGCTCCAGCCCTTTGCGCGCGGACCGAAAGACGCAACAAGAACCGTCGAACTGCAGCTGCAAGCCCCTCTCCCGTTCACGGGAGAGGGGTTGGGGTGAGGGCAGCTCTAGCTCTAGCTCTGGCTCTGGCTCTGGCTTCGGCTCTGGCTCTGGCTCTGGCTCTGGCTTCGGCTTCGGCTTCGGCTCTGGCTCTGGCTTCGGCTCTGGCTTCGGCTTCGGCTTCGGCCGTTGCCATTGCCATTGCCATTGCCATTGCCATTGCCGTTGCCGTTGCCATTGCCATTGCCATTGCCGTTGCCGTTGCTCCAGCTTTTGACCTACCGGGCCCCTTCCGCAGCGACGGAGCTGGCAGACAAGACCCCGCACGGGGCGACGCACATGGATGTGCGTCGTTTTTCGACGAGACAGGTATGTCTCGTCTAAAAATCCTGCCAGCGGAGTGGACCCGCGCCGCGCAGCGGCGTGGGCGCGGAGGCAGGGTGTGTTTCTTTTGGTTACTTCTTCTTTGCACAAGCAAAGAAAAGTGACTCGCTCCCCGCAGGGGAGTGAAAGCTCTTGCTCTTGCTGTTGCTGTTGCTTAGAGCAACAACCGAAGCCAAAGCCAAAGCTCCCCCCATCCGCCCTTCGGGCACCTTCCCCCGCAAGCGGGAGAAGGGACTCACCAAGCATCTGTTCGTTCTGCGCGAAAAGCAGAAGGGCCGCGATGCGGCCCTTCCTTCAAGCAAACCCAGCTAGCTCACTTCTCCAACAGCGGCTTGCGCGGGAACCGCTCCTCGCGCATCGCAGCGTTGTAGACGAACGACGCAACAATCGCCGCCGCCTGCTTCAGATCCTCGGCCTCGGCGTGATCCCAGGTATCCAGATGGCTGTGATGCACATTGCTGAAGTAATCCAGACGATCCTGGATGAACTGGAAGCCCGGCAGGCCAACCCGGTCATAGCTGATGTGGTCCGTGCTGCCGGTGTTGCGCGTGGCCACCGTGGTCGCACCCACATCGTTGAACGGCTTCAACCACGCCTCGAAGATCGGCATCGCCGCCATGTTTTCCTGCGCATAGATGCCACGGAACCGGCCCGAACCATTGTCCATGTTGAAGTAGACCTGGAACTTCTCGTAATCACGCAGCTTCTGCAGCGGACCCGTCGGCTCACGCAACGACGCCGGTAGCGCCTTCTGCGTCGCATCGGTCGGCTCAGGATAACGCGCAAAGTGCTGTGCCACGTAGGCCTGCGAACCAACAAGGCCCTGCTCCTCACCACTCCACAGACCCACGCGGATCGTGCGCTTGGGCTTGGCGCCCACCGCCTTGAGGATGCGCATCGCCTCCATCATCACCGCGACGCCGGCGGCGTTGTCGGCCGCGCCGGTACCGGTGTGCCAGGAGTCCATGTGCGCACCCAGCATCACGATCTCGTCAGCCTTGCTGCTGCCGCGGATCTCGGCCAGCGTGTTGTGGCCTGGCTGATTGGTCTCATCGGTGAAGCGCGCATCCACATTGACCCGCAGCGTCACCGTCTGCTTGTCCTTGAGCGCGCGCACCAGCGGATTGAAGTGCTCGGCAATCATCGCCAGCTCGGGGATGCCCACCGACTCACCGGCCTTGCGCGAACCGCCACCGGCGACACGGATGATGCCGTTGTCCCAGCCACTGATGCTGATCGACGCCAGCGCGCCTTCTTCAATGAAGAAGGCATTGACCGCCTTGGTCAGTTCCTGGCGCTCGTTGAACTCCTTCAGGCGCTTTGCGCGGTCCTCTTCCGCCGCCTTGGGAATGGTGAACGCCTGCAGGCCTTCCAGCGAGGTCGCATCGTGACGGTGCGAGTCCGACTCGGTGCCACGCTTGTATTCGCGCGCATCACCCAGCAGCAGGATCTTGCCGCGCAGCTTGCCCTTGTACTTCTCGAGGTCGGCCAACTTCTTGATATCGACCTGGATCAGCTCACCTTCCACCGCACCATTGGTGCCCGGCGTCCACGCCTTGGGCAGGGCGTGCAGCGGCTGCACGCGCTGGCCCAGCATCTCGACGCTGGCCGAGGTGAATTCCCAGCCACGACCGAAGTCCTCAAAGGCCTCGTCATGCACATTGACCAAGCCCCACTCATTGAACTTGCCACGGCTCCAGACATTGGCCTGGGTCATGGCCGGCGAATTGCTCAGGCGCGGGCCGATGGTTTCGGTCAGATGGCTGAAGGTATCCATCACCTGCGAACGGTGGAACGCCTCCTGGCGGATCTTGCTGACCATGTCCAGATCCACCTGCTCGGCCGCCTGCGCCGAAGCGCTCACCGCCAACCCCATGCACAACGCCAACAAACCCCGCTTGATCATGCTTTCCCCGGCCCAAGGCCCAATGACGACAAACCACCGAGTCTAGCCAGTGAACAGCGGCTGCCGAGTCGGCCAATGGTCATGGTTTGGTAACGACGGTGCGATTCAGTCCGCGCGAGTCACCAGCACATACGCTAGCGCAGGCTGCCGCCGACTTTGCCGATCAAGGGCATTGGCTTTCGGAGTACATCCCGGCAGTTCTCAAGGGGTGCGCAACCCGGATCCGTATCAGCCCACAGTCGTTGCGCTTGTTGCCGTTGCCGTTGCCGTTGCCGTTGCTGTTGCTGTTGCTGTTGCCGTTGTTGCTGTTGCTTCCGCCATTGACTTACCGGGCCCCTTCCGCAGCGACGGAGCTGGCAGACAAGACCCCGCACGGGGCGACGTGCAGGACGCACGTCGTTTTTCGACGATACTAGGATGTTTCGTCGAAATATCCTGCCAGCGGAGTGAACCCGCGTCGCGCAGCGGCGTGGGCGCGGAGGCAGGGTGTGTTTCTCTTGGTTATCTTCTCTTTGCACAAGCAAAGAGAAGTAACTCGCTCCCCGAAGGGGAGTGAAAGCCCTTGCTCCCGCTTTGGCTTGGACTTTGACTTTGGCTATTGGTCAACAGCAAACGCCAAAGCTAAAAGCTCCCCTCATCCGCCCTCCGGGCACCTTATACCGCAAGCGGGGGAAGGGGGTACTACGGGGCGGGGCCCTCGTCTGCCGCCAACAGCCAACTCACTCCCACCAGCCGTAAATCACCAAGCGCTCCACCGGCAGCACCACAAACCACGCGCGGCCATCCAATGCCACCGCCGAATAACCCGCCCCATGCCCAGGCGGCAACACCTCGGCAATGAATGAAGCACTCGCAGCCGAAAACGCCGAATACACCCAATCCCCTGGCTCGAAGTACCGCAGCCCCTTGCGCCGGATCGCCAACGCCGTCGACAACGACAAGCGCAGCGCAACAACCCCCTGCACCTGCTCACCCGCAAACACACTGCCCAACAACGCCCGCTCAACCTGCCCCGGCGCCAAGCCAAAGTGCAACAAACCGCAGGTCTCGATACCCGCCGGCAACAAGCGCTGCGCCCGGCGATGGATCAATGCACGATTCATGTCATTCCTCCTTGCAAAAGAGGCGGGATGGCCAACGCCACCCCGCCCCGTCATCGCAATCGTCCAATCAAGCCTGCTTGCTCACCGCGCGATTGCTCAGCTCGTACCAATCGACCTTGCGCGTGACCCACATGATCGCCGCGAGGATGCCGAACAGCAGCAGCGAACCCATCAGCAACGCGTTGTTCTCCGAGACCAGCAGCACGTACAGCACGCCGTACAACATGGTCAGCATCGTCGCGAAACCGACACCGCGCTTCCAGCTGTGCAGCACCCCGCTGAGATAAAAACCCTGCAGGCCGATACACGCCGCCGCCGCGATCAGATACGCCTTCCAGAATGCAATCTGCTCGGACAGGCTCAGCAGCAGCAGGAAGAAGATCGCCAATGCCAGGCCAACCAGCAGGTACTGCAGCGGATGGATCTTCAGCTGCTTGATCAGCTCGAACAATGCAAAGCCAACGAAGGTCAGCAGCACGAACAGGATGCCGTACTTGCTGGCACGGTCCACCTGCGTATAGGTGTCCACCGGGTCCACCAAGGCTACGTTCAAGGCTTCCACGCTGCCGCCATCGCTGCGTATCGCCTTGACCAGCTGCGCCTGTGCCGCCGAAGCCAGCGAAGACACCGCCCACTCCGCCTTGAAGCCGCTGACATCGATGCTGCGCTCATTGGGCAGGAAGCTGCCACCGAACAGCGGGTGCTGCCAGGTTGATGAGAGCGAGACGCGGGTGTCATCGCCGACCGGCGCAACCGCCAGCGAACGCGTGCCTCCCAGCACAAACTCCAGCTCGACCTTGCCACCCTCGCGCAACACACCCTGCATCGAATCCGGCAGTACCGACAGCGGTGCATGCAGGCCCTTGGAGGTTCCCTCCAGAGCACCGGAGCCGGGCTGCAGCTGGATCGCACGGCCGTCGACGCGCAGGTTCGGCGTGCCTACCAGACCGCGCACATCGGACACGCCCAACGCCAGATAGGGACGACCGTAGGTGCGCCCCGGCACCGCCACATAGCTGCTCTCGGCGAACTCGGCCTGCAGTTTGGCCTGCCAGTTGTAGACCGGCACCTTGAACAGGCCCACTGTGCGCTCGTCGGTGCGCATATTGCCCTGCACATTCAAACGCGTCGGCATCTGCAGGTCGTAGCCGCTCTCGACGCGCATTTCGGTCTTGCGCGGATTATTGCCTTCGGCCGGAATCTCGACCTCGCGCTGCTGGGTCCACGGCAGCACCCGCACCGGGCCGATCAGCGACTGCTCGCCGGCCCAGCTCTGTGATACCCGCTCGACTGCCTCGTCGCGGTAACGCTCACGCTCATTGATGGTGCTGCGGATCAGCAGCAGGGGAATCAGCAGCAACAACACCAGCCCGCCGACAATGGCGAAGCGCAACAGCAGTTTCAGGGAAGTCATGTCCCGTCCTCGTGTGGAAACAGGGACAGGTTGAACGCGACCGGTGAGCAGGGTTTGTGCCGAGTTTGAAGCGAATGTGAAGTCAGCCAGCCGGTAGCAGCAGGCGCGCTTCGGCACCACCTTCAGGATGGTTGCCCAGTTCCGCGACGCCGCCATGCAGGCGCGCCACTTCGGCCACGAATGGCAGGCCCAGGCCGGAACTGCGCTGCCCCGTGCCCGGGCGCGCCAGCGAATAGAAGCGCTCGAACACCCGCTCCTGCGCGTACTCCGGCACACCGGGGCCGTTGTCGCGCACGGCGATGCGCCAGTTCTGCTGCTGCCGCTGCACGCTCAGCACGATGCGGCCGCCCGGCGCGGAAAACGCGATCGCGTTGTCCAGCAGGTTTGAAAGCGCCTGCCGCAGCAGGAAGGCATCGCCCTGCACCGCTGCGCGCTCCGGCAGTTCCACATCCAGTTGGATCTGCCCGGCCTGCAGGCGTGGCGCCGCATCCTCGGCCAGCGCGCGGCAGACCGCGACCAGATCCACCTCGGTGCGCCGCTGCAGCCAGCCGTGCTGTTCAACCTCGGCAAGCCGCAGCAACTGGTCGATGGTTTCGGTCAGGCGCCGCTCCTGCTGCACGATGTTGGCGGCGAAGCGCTGCCGTTCAGCTTCCGGCAACGGCTCCTGCAGGAGTTCGGCAGCGCCACGTATCGCCGCCAGCGGACTCTTCATCTCGTGGGTCAGCGACTGCACGTACTGCTCGACATAGGCCTTGCCTTCGAGCTTGCGGCGCATGGTTTCCAGCGCCTGACCGAGGTCGCCGATCTCGTCGCGGCGACGCTTCGGTGGCGCCACCGGCTCACCGGCGCTGACGGCCTTGGCATAACGGCTCAGCCCGCTGATGCCGCGCGACAGCCACCAGGTCATCAACAGGCCAATCAGTGCCGACAGCCCGATCAACCAGGCTCCACGCGCGATGATGGCGCGCTGGCTGGCGACGATGAAGGGATCGATGGTGTCGTTGGGCTGCGACAGGGTCAGTACGCCGATCAGGGTGCGTCCGTCAGCCGGGTCGTACATCGGCGCGGCCACGTGCATCACGGTGTTGGTTTCGTCGCCCGGAATCTCCGGACTGGAGCGTGCGCCGTACTCGCCACGCAGCGTCCTGTAGACATCATTCCAACGCGAATTGTCGCGGCCCACATCCTGCCCGCGCGAGTCGTAGACCACGATGCCCTGCGCATTGGTCACCGTCACCCGGTAGTCGATGCTGCGCTTGGGGAAGCGCCACACCATCGCCTTGGGATCGCGGCGCTGGGCGGTGGCCAGGCGTGCGGCGAAGTCACCGTCGCCGATGTGGCCGGCCTTCAGATCCGGCGCAGCCATCACCGCCAGCACATTGGCCGCGTCCACCAAGGTGGACTCCATCGCCTGGCGCACCCCGGGCTTCACTTCGTTGACGAACACACGCATCACGAAGAACGCGGCGATACCGACAATCAGGAAGAACCCCAGGAACAGCTTCAGCCCGATACGCATCGGTCAGACATCCAGGGCGTAGCCGACGCCACGGTGGGTACGGATCGGTTCGCCCTGCGCGCCGGCCGCACGCAGCTTTGCGCGCAGGGTTTTGACGTGGGTATCGACGGTACGGTCGGTGCTGTCGCTGGCGTGGTCCCAGCCACGCTCCATCAACTGTGCCCGGCTCAGGATCGCCCCGGGCCGCTGTAGCAGTGCTGCCAGCAAGGCGTATTCGTAGCGGGTCAGGTCCAGCAGCGCCTCGTCGTAGCGGATACGGCGGCCGTCGTGGTCAATTGCGAACCGACCCAGCTGCTTCCAGCCACCCTCCTCCGCTGCAACTGGTGCAGCAGGCGCGGTCCGGCGCAGGCGCGCGCGCACCCGGGCCACCATCTCGCGCGGCGAGAACGGCTTGGTCACATAGTCGTCGGCACCAAGCTCAAGCCCCAATACGCGGTCGAACTCGTCGTTGCGGGCGGTCAGGAAAATCACCGGCACCTGGCTGAAAGTGCGCAGTTCACGGCAGACCTCGAAGCCGCCCAGGTCGGGCAGGCCGACGTCCAGCACCACCACATCAGCGCCATGCTGGCGCAGCAAGGCCAGCGCCTCGCGGCCCAGCGTGCAGTGACTGGCGGCATAACCTTCGCTGCGCAGTGCATAAAGAAGGGTGTCGGCGATGGCGGCCTCGTCTTCGACGACGAGTACCCGGGCAGGTTGGCTGGACATTGCATCAGCATAGCGGGCCTTGCTGCAGACGCCAGAGGCGCGGGCTTGGAACAGCCATGCCAACCCCTCTGAGCTGCGACCCAGCCGGCTCCCGCCAATGAAAACGCCCACACCACGCCGCAAGCCGTAAACTTCGCCGATGAATTATCGCCACGCCTTCCACGCCGGTAACCACGCCGACGTCCTCAAGCACATCGTCATGCTGGCGATGATCGACGCGCTCAAGCGCAAAGACTCGCCTTTCTTCGTGCTGGACACGCATGCCGGCCGCGGCCGGTACCTGCTGTCCGCCGAGGAAAGCCGCAAGACCGCCGAGATCGACGAAGGCGTGCTGAGGCTGATGACCACCCCGTCGCTGCCCGAAGTGGTGGAGCACTACCTGCGCGCAGTGCAGGCCGACAACCCGGTCGGCGCCTTGATCTCCTACCCGGGCTCGCCGCTGCTGGCCGCGCGCGCCCTGCGCGAACAGGACCGCATGGCCGCCTGCGAGCTGCAGAAGGATGAGGTCACCGCGCTCAAGGAGCTGTTTGCCCACGACCGCCGGGTACAGGTGCACGCTGGCAACGGCTATGAAGCCATCCGCGCCTTCCTGCCGCCCAAGAGCGGCGCGATCAAGATTGGGCGGGCGCTGGTGCTGATCGATCCGCCGTATGAGGTGCAGGACGCCGAGTACCCGCTGATCATCTCAACCCTTCGTGAGATTCTCACCCGAATGCCGCAAGCGCAATGCGCGGTCTGGTACCCGATCAAGCAACGCCGCACCCTGCAGCCATTCTTCCGCAAGGCGGCCGCGCTGCCGGCCAAGTCCATCCTGGTTGCCGAATTCATGGTGAGGGCCGACGACTCTCCGCTGCGTCTGAATGGTAGCGGGATGCTGTTGCTCAACCCGCCATGGCAGTTCGAGCAGGTGCTGGCCCCGGCCTTGCCGGTCCTGAAGCAGTATCTGGGTGAAACCGGCACCTCGACCCGGCTGGAGTGGTTGAAGACGCCCGAATGACGGGCGACGCCAGCAATCTGCAGCCGCTTTGGACCGCGTTCACAGAACGTAGCAGCCGCGGTGACAGAATCAGGCGACTTTGGAGGAAACGTAGTCATGGCCACACGCAACCGCATGCCCCCGTGGCATGAAAATTTCAAGGCACCCAGCGGCCGTGAGCTGCTGATACGACCCATCCGCCCTGAAGACGGTGCGCCGCTGCAGGGCGCGTTCGCCCTGTTCGGGCCGGAAGAGGTGCGCGACAAGTTCCTGCAGTCGGTTGAATCACTGTCCGATGAGACCGCCCAGCGCCTGACCCACCCCAACCCGAAAACCGAGATCGCACTGGTCGCAGCCGAGCCGCTGCCACCCGGCGAGGCGGTTGTCGGTGCGGTGGCGCGTGCCTCCATCATCCCGGGCACCCGCGATGCCGAGTACGCCATCCTGGTCAGCGGCTTCCTTGCCGGTCAGGGTCTGGGCCGGCAGTTGATGCGCAAACTGGTCAAATGGGCGCGCGGCAAATACCTGGACCGCCTGTATGGCGACATCGCCCAGGACAACGAGCCAATGCTGCAGCTGGCCGCTTCGCTGGGCTTCAAGCAGGTGCCGCACCCTTCCGCCGCGCCCGGGCTGGTGCGGATGGTGCTGGAACTGGCCAACTAAGCGTCGGTTCTCCATTCAGCTCACGACGGGCGCCGGCAAGGCGCCTGTCGCGTTATCGGCCCTGCAACGCCCACACCTGCAACTCAGATCAGGCCCAAACGGGCGACCGGGACGCATCTGGTAAAATTCGCGGTTCATGTCGCCTATTACCTACCCCATTCCGCCGCTGCCCCGTTCGGGCCAGCTCCGCGCCTGGTGGCGCGCTCCGGCTTCCAGCAGTGCGCTGGCCTGGCATGTCGCCTGCGCCGCGCAGGCGCACGCCAAACCGCTGCTGCTGATTACCCGCGACAACCACAGTGCGCATCAGCTGGTCGCTGATCTGCAGACCCTGTTGGGTGCGAACAGCCCGCTGCCGGTGGTGCCGTTCCCGGATTGGGAAACCCTGCCCTACGATCAGTTCAGCCCGCACCCGGACATCATTTCGCAGCGCCTGGCCGCCCTGCACCGCCTGCCGACGCTGAAGCAAGGCATCGTCGTGGTGCCGGTGCAGACCCTGCTGCAGCGGCTGGCGCCATTGAGCTACATCGTCGGCGGCAGCTTCGACCTCAAGGTCGGCCAGCGCCTGGACATGGACGCGGAAAAGCGCCGACTGGAAAGCGCCGGTTACCGCAATGTCGTGCAGGTGATGGACCCGGGCGATTTCGCCGTGCGTGGCGGCCTGCTCGATGTCTATCCGATGGGCGCCGACGCGCCGCTGCGCATCGAGCTGCTCGACGAGGACATCGATTCCATCCGCGAATTCGACCCGGAATCGCAGCGTTCGCTGGACAAGGTCACCGCAGTGAAGATGCTGCCCGGCCGCGAAGTGCCGATGGACGAGGCCAGCCTCGGCAAGGTGCTGGCCACGCTGCGCGAGCGCTTCGACGTGGATACCCGGCGCAGTCCGCTGTACCAGGATCTGAAGGCTGGTCTGGCGCCTTCGGGCATCGAATACATGCTGCCGTTGTTCTTCAACCAGACCGCGACTTTGTTCGACTACCTGCCGGACGGTTTCATGACCGTGCTCGGCAGCGGTGTCAGCGAAGCCTCCGATGCGTTCTGGCTGCAGACCAACAGCCGTTACGAACAGCGCCGCCACGATATCGAACGGCCGCTGCTGCCGCCGGACGAGATCTACCAGTCACCGGACAAGCTGCGCGAGCAGTTCAACAAACTGCCGCGCGTGGAAGTCTGCGCGGCCGATCATCCGCGCGCCGCCGAGGCACAGCCGCTGGGTGACCAGCCGCTGCCGCCGTTGCCGGTCGCGGCCAAGGATGCACCGGCTGGGCAGGCACTGAAGTCCTTCATCGAACATTACCCGGGGCGGGTACTGATCGCGGCGGATTCGCCGGGACGGCGTGAGGCCTTGTTGGAAGTGTTGCAGGCGGCTGAGTTGCGGCCTGAGGTTGTTGGGAGCTTCAATGACTTCCTGCCTTCCCCCATCGGGGGAAGGTGGCCCGAAGGGTCGGATGGGGGTAAGGCTCCCAGCCAAAGCAAGAGCAAGAGCGCCCTCACCCCAACCCCCGCTCCGCGCCCCGGCCCTCGCGCTGGCGCGAGTGCGCTCGAAGAGTCGCGAACCAGTGGTTCGCAGACGCCTCTTCTCGCCCCGTTAACGGGAGAGGGGCTTGAAGGCAAAGCGGGGCTTAGCAAGTTCGCCATTACCGTGGCGCCGCTGGATGACGGCTTTGCGCTCAGCGAGCCGGCCTTGGCCGTGCTTACCGAGCGCCAGCTGTTCCCGGAACGCGCGGGTCAGGCGCGGCGTACGCGGCGTGCCGGGCGTGAGCCCGAGTCCATCATCCGTGACCTTGGCGAGCTGACCGAAGGCGCGCCCATCGTCCATGAAGATCATGGCGTTGGCCGCTACCGCGGATTGATCGCGATGGATGTCGGCGGCATGCCCGGCGAATTCCTCGAGATCGAATACGCCAAGGGCGACCGCCTGTATGTGCCGGTCGCGCAGCTGCACCTGATCAGCCGCTATTCCGGCGCGTCGCCGGAAACCGCACCGTTGCATTCGCTCGGTGGCGAGCAGTGGGCAAAGGCCAAGCGCAAGGCTGCCGAGAAAGTCCGTGACGTTGCCGCCGAGCTGCTGGAAATCCAGGCCCGTCGTCGCGCCCGCGCCGGCCTGGCGCTGGATATCGACCGCTCGCTGTACGAGCCGTTTGCGGCCGGTTTCCCGTTCGAGGAAACACCGGATCAGCAGGCTGCGATCGAAGCCACGCTACGTGACCTGCAATCCAGCCAACCGATGGACCGCGTGGTCTGCGGTGACGTCGGCTTCGGCAAGACCGAAGTCGCGCTGCGCGCGGCGTTCGCTGCGGCAAGTGGTGGCAAGCAGGTTGCAGTACTGGTACCGACCACGCTGTTGGCCGAACAGCACTACCGCAACTTCCGCGACCGTTTCGCCGACTACCCGCTGCGGGTGGAAGTGCTGTCGCGCTTCAAGACCAGCAAGGAAATCAAGGCCGAGCTCGACAAGGTCGCCGAAGGCACGATCGATGTGATCATCGGCACCCACCGGCTATTGCAGCCGGACGTGAAGTTCAAGGACCTGGGCCTGGTCATCGTCGATGAAGAGCAACGCTTTGGCGTGCGCCAGAAAGAAGCACTCAAGGCGATGCGCGCAAACGTGCACCTGCTGACCCTGACCGCGACACCGATCCCGCGTACCTTGAACATGGCCATGGCCGGTCTGCGTGACCTGTCGATCATCGCCACGCCGCCGCCGAACCGGCTGGCGGTGAAGACCTTTGTCACCGCCTGGGACAACGCACAGCTGCGCGAGGCCTTCCAGCGTGAGTTGTCGCGCGGCGGCCAGCTGTACTTCCTGCACAACGATGTGGAAAGCATGGGGCGGATGCAGCGCGAGCTGTCCGAGCTGGTGCCCGAAGCACGCATCGGCATGGCCCACGGGCAGATGCCCGAGCGCGAGTTGGAACGGGTGATGCTGGATTTCCAGAAGCAGCGCTTCAATGTGCTGCTGGCCAGTACCATCATCGAGTCGGGCATCGACATCCCCAACGCCAACACCATCATCATCAACCGCGCCGACCGTTTTGGCCTTGCGCAGTTGCATCAGCTGCGTGGCCGCGTTGGTCGCTCGCACCATCGTGCGTATGCCTACCTGCTGGTGCCGGACAAACGCTCCATCACGCCAGACGCGCAGAAGCGCCTGGATGCCATCGCCTCAATGGACGAACTGGGTGCAGGCTTCACCCTCGCCACCCACGATCTGGAAATCCGTGGTGCGGGTGAGTTGCTGGGTGAAGACCAGAGCGGGCAGATGGCGGAGATCGGCTTCAGCCTGTACACCGAGCTGTTGGAACGCGCGGTACGTTCGATCAAGTCCGGCAAGCTGCCGGATCTGGATGCAGGCGAAGAGGCACGCGGTGCCGACGTCGAACTGCATGTGCCGGCCTTGATTCCGGAAGATTACCTGCCCGACGTGCATACCCGCCTGACCTTGTACAAGCGCATCAGCTCGGCGCGCGACAACGAGCGTCTGCGCGAACTGCAGGTGGAAATGATTGATCGCTTCGGTCTGCTACCGGATCCGGTCAAGCATCTGTTCGCCATCGCCGAGCTCAAACTGCAGGCCAACGAACTGGGCATCCGCAAACTGGAGCTGGGCGAGAACGGTGGTCGCATCGTGTTCGACAGCAAGCCCAACATCGATCCGATGGTGGTGATCCAGCTGATCCAGAAGCAGCCCAAGCTCTACCAGATGGACGGCCCGGACAAGCTGCGCATCAAGCACCCGCTGCCGGAAAGCGCCGACCGCTTCAACGCCGCGCGCGCGTTGTTGACCACGCTGCATCCCGGCCGCGCCTGAATAAAAGAGCCTGTAAACATTGCGTGAAGATGAAAGGGCGTTGAAAATAACGCCCCCTCTCTTACGCTCGCAGCCGTTCCCCACGTGGCTTCGCACTCATGTTGACCATCACCACGCCCGTGGGCCTGTCGCATCCACCGGATGACAGCTCCTGCGCTATCGATGTATTGGCCGCCGCGCTGGACCAGCGTGACAGCTATACCGATCACCACTGCGATCGCGTCTCGCAACTTGCCCAGGCCATGGGCCGCCGCTGCGATCTGTCCGAGGAACGCATCGGCCACCTCGTGCTGGCCGCCCGCTTCCATGATGTCGGCAAGATCGGCATCCGTGACGAGGTACTGCTGCACCCGGGCAAACTGGACGATGACAAGATCTCGGTAATGCGCACCCATCCCGAGCGCGGCGCGCGTCTATTCACTGCCACCGGCCGCAGCGACGCCAAAGCCGTTGCCACGTTGATCCGCCATCACCACGAAGCCTGGGACGGCAGTGGCTATCCGCATGGTCTGCAGGGCGAAGACATTCCACTTGAATCGCGCATCCTGACCATCGTCGATGGCTTCGATGCGATGACCTCGCAGCGCCCGTATCGCGGCCCGATGCCGATGCAGCGTGCCATCGAGATCCTGGCCAATGACCGCGGACGCTTGATCGACCGGCGCCTGTTCGGCGAGTTCATGGGCCTGCTGCGCGGCGATAGCGCACCGGCCGCCTGAGGCTTCGCCTCACAACACAGGCGACATCATCGCTACCGCGTTGTGCACCAAACGCGTGGCCAAGGGCCACGCCATCACCTGCGACAACAGTACCGGCTCGGATACCGACAAATAGCCTTGCTGCCGCCGCACGATGCTGGCGGTAACTGCGCTGTCGGCAATCAGCAGATTGTTCTCGAAGTTCAGCTCCAGACTGCGCCGATCCATATTGGCCGAGCCGATCAGGGCGATCTCGCCATCCACGGTCAGCGACTTGGCATGCAGCAGCCCCAGGGGATACTCGTGGACCTCAACGCCACACTGCAGCAGGTCGGCATAGGTACTGCGACTGCTCTGCCCCACCAGCCAGGAGTCATTGCGCTTGGGGAAGATCACCTGTGTGCGCACCCCCCGACGCGGCGCCGCGCAGATCGCGCGCAGCAGCGCTTCGTCCGGCACGAAGTACGGCGTGCTGATGATCAACTCATGGCGCGCGGCATAGATGCACGCCACGAACATATCGGTCATCGCGTTGTGGCGGGTAACCGGGCCTGTTTCAAACGCCATTGCCAGACAGCCATCGTCGAACTGCGGCTGCGGCGTTGCCACCGCGTAAGTGTCCAGTCCCTGCTCACCGGTCTCAGGAATCCAGCCACTGAGGAACAGCCGCTGGACCTGCGCAACCAACGGACCTTCGCAACGCAACAGCAGGTCAATCCATGGCGCGTAACCTGGTTTGACCCGGAACTCCGGATCGGCACAGTTCTGGCTGCCGCAATAGGCGATGCAGTTGTCGATGACCACGATCTTGCGGTGATCACGCAGATCCATGCGGCTGAAGGCCACATGCTGCAGCCGGGTCAGATCATCCAGTGTGCGCACCAGCTTGACCCCGGCCTGCTGCAGCTGCGACCAGCGCGGGC
Source organism: Stenotrophomonas sp. STEN022 (assembly GCF_056760155.1). NCBI lineage: Bacteria > Pseudomonadati > Pseudomonadota > Gammaproteobacteria > Lysobacterales > Lysobacteraceae > Stenotrophomonas > Stenotrophomonas sp. STEN022. Next base: position 5,889 of record NZ_JBRREG010000021.1, on the reverse strand, counting down.
TGCCAGTGAACGCCCGCGAACCCAATGCGTCCACCATCACCCTGCAGGCCACACCTCGCCTTGCCGCGGCAGCCACCGCGTCGGCAACACGGCCACCAGCGCCATCATCCAGCCAGATGTAGAAGGCGATATGCACGCTCTGCTGCGCTTGACTGATGTCCTGCACCAACCGATCAATGGCCGCACGGCAATCCTCCATTGGGGCGTTCGCAAGCGAATGCGCCGTGCCCAGCAGCGCGATCCGGTTGCCCGGCTGTGGCGAAAAGCCATTGATCGATTGCGCCAGCGCAAACAAGGATGCAGCCTTGTCGCCGATTTCCGCAGCAACAATGTCGTGCGGATCGCCCGCCGCCTGCAGCATCCGAACGGTCTGGCGCAGGCGCCGAGCGCGCGCACGCCCAATGCTGGTTTCACCCAGCAACAAATAAGCGAACAGGCCCAGCAGTGGCGCCAGCATGATCACTGCCACCCACGCCGCGCGGGACGCGGGGGCACGATTGGGTCGGGTCAGCGCCCGCGCAGCCACCAGCAGGTGCGCGATGAAAACCAACCCGCTGACCACCCATTGGAAGGGAGCCTGCGGCCAGCCCAGCTCAAATACCATGCTGCTCCCCCCAACGCCGGTGACGGTACAAGGCAGATCAATAGCACGCCGTTCGTGTGGCTGTGATCAACACGCGCTTCCCCATCCAGCCAACGGCAGCTAAACCGAGCATCGCGACAAACACCATCGCCCGCTTTTTTTCACCAATCGCGAAGGCGCGGCGGCGCCTGCTATGCCGGCAGACAACCGGATCGTCCGGCTTCGAGGAGAACATGATGCACCTGTCCCACTCGGCACAAATGATACTGATAGCGGTTTTACTCACTGGTAGCTATTCATTGGCACAGGCCGCACCCCCAGCCGACACCAGCTTGCCCAGCTATACACAGCTGGACAAAGACAAGGACGGCATCGTCACCCTGTCCGAAATCGATGTCTACCCACCAGGCGTTGCAGCACGGCTGCACCACTGCGACAGCAACAAGGACCATAAGCTGAGCCAACAGGAGTACGCGCAATGCACGGCCAGCCCCCATCCACATACACCGGCCAGGTAAGCCAGCTCACGCAATGCCTCAGAGCGGCAACCAGGGCGTCTGCGCCAATGCTGATTGCAGATGGACCATCAGCACATCGGACTGCTCCAGTTGCTGATTGCCGATTGCCGCCAACGGCCAGATGCCGGAGGCATTGAATGCCACCGCGCCGTTGAAGCGGGCCAGCGCCAGCAAGTGCACTTCGACCTGGGCCTGCGCCTGACCAAGGGCGGTCAAGCCGTCCATCAGCAGACGCTCGGTGCTGCCACGCAGCGCCGACGCCTGGGGCCAACACACCTGCACGCCATCCCATAAGGCAAGGTTCCAGGTCGTGCCTTCACTGATGCGGCCTTGTGTATCGACAAACAACGCGTCATCGAAGCCGCGCTGCATCGCCTGCCGCCGCAGCTGGAACAGCGGAAACGTACCCACATGTTTGATATGCGCCATCTCGCGCTGGTAGCGCAGCGGCAGCACTGAACGCGCAAGCGGTGGAATTGATGCCGGCGCGGCGATGGCTATCAATACATCCACCGGCACCGCGCGAAGCGGCTGGCGGAAATCGAACTGTCGCGAGAACACCGTGATCCGCACCGATGCGTCTGCGGTATCCAGCTGCCGCAACGCCTGCTGCAACCACCCCAGTACCTGCGCACAATCCAGTTCAACCTCAAACAACTCACGCGTGCCCTGCTGCAAACGCTCCAGATGCAGCGCCCAGCCCTGCACCGCGCCAGCGCGCACCTGCAGTGTAGTGAAGTGTCCGTAGTTGACCAGCGCCGCGCTCAACGCTCCGGCATCAGCCAGTTGCCCATTGCAGAACAGTACCGTCATGGCCGGGTCTGCGCTTGCGCCCACATCGCGCGCAGTATCTGCGCCGCAGGTGCACGCTTGACCATCCATGCCGACTGCCCCGCCCATGCTTGCATCGCATCAAGCTGGTTATCGGTGCCGGCCTGCTTGCGCATGCCAGCGGTCAGTCCACGCTGCACCGGATAGGGCTGCGGCGCCGGCGCACCAACTGCCTCGGCTGCTCGCACGTAAGCCGTATCCAAGGCACGCCCCAGCCGTCCACTGAAAGCCCGCGTCGCACGCGTGGCTTCGGGCTCGGCAACCGCCAGCGCCTGCTTCCACGCTGCGGGAATATCGGATTCATCGGCAGCCAGGAATGCCGTACCCACCTGCACCGCGCTGGCGCCCAACATCAGGGCGGCAGCGACGCCGCGACCATCGGCAATGCCGCCAGCGGCGATCACCGGCACACTCAGGTGATCGACCAGACGTGGCAACAAAGCGAACAAACCGACCATCTGTCGCTCGGCCTGCGCCGCATCAAACGCACCGCGATGGCCACCCGCCTCCATGCCCTGCGCAACCACCGCATCGGCACCGGCGGCCTGCGCCTGCAGCGCTTCACTCAAGGTGGTGGCGCAGGCGAACCAGGCAATGCCAGCAGCCTGCAGTCGTGCCACCTGTGCAGCAGAGAACACACCCATGATGGTTGAAGCCACCGCTGGCCTGGCAGCAATCAGCGCATCGAACTGGGCATCAAAATCGGCGGGACCAGCATCACCAGCTTCTGCCGCAACCTGCGGCCCCCATTGCGCAAGAAACTCGCGCGTAGCAGCTTCAGCAACACGGTCGCGCTGCGGTGCGGGATCCGGCACCCATAGATTGACCTGCGCCGGCCCCTGCGACTGCTGGCCGAACGCCTGCATCCACTGGCTGATCTGTTCCGGCGTGGACAGCACTGCGCCCATCGCGCCCATGCTGCCGGCATTGGCAAGCGCGGCAGACATCGGCACCGGGCAGGCGCCGGCCATCGGAGCCAGCAGGATGGGAAGTTCAAGACCGAAGCGCTGGCAGAACGCTTCGGTCCGGGCTGAGATGAGAGCGTTGTGCATGGCGGTGATCATACCGCCGATGCACGCGCCACTCAGCGCAGCGAGAGGGCGTAGGAACGCACCAGCTGACTGTCCATCTCTTCGTTGAAAGTGAAGTTCACATACTGCGCATCATCGGCGGGGAAATCCACTTCCACCCGCGAGCGACCGATTTCAGCGCCCGATTCGTCCAATGCCCGCGCCAGGAATGCACCCTTGTAGGGCTTGGTTGCCACCACATAGACCGAGGCATCCTTGGAGCCCATGCCGCGGCTCTTGCCCAAGGTCACGGTCATGCCGTTGCTGACCACTTCCGGCGCCACATCGAGCTTGAGCGACATGCGCTTGTCGACGCCTTCGCCCAGGCCAGCGACGAAATCGGTGGCGGTGCCGCTGATCGCACTGCCGGCCTTCTGCGAGATCGAGCGGTCCTCACCACACGCGCTCAGCGCCAACACTGCCAATACCAGATACATCCTGTTCTTCATGCACCACTCCTTTCTCAATCGGTTGGAATCCGTTGTGATCAACGGAACGGCAGGCCGCCCTTGCCACCCATGGCGCCGAGCATGCCCTTCATGTTGCGCATCATGCCCTTCATGCCGCCACCGGCAAGCTTGCCCATCATCTTTTCCATCTGCATGTACTGCTTCATCAGCTTGTTGACGTCGGCCGGCTGGGTGCCGGAGCCACGCGCGATGCGAGCGCGGCGCGAACCATTGAGCAGGCCCGGGTTGCGGCGCTCCTTCTTGGTCATCGAGCCGATGATGGCGATCATGCGCGGCACTTCCTTGCTTTGGCTGACCTGCGCCTTGAGGTGCTCGGGGATCTGCCCCAAGCCCGGCAACTTGTCCATCAGGCCGCCGATGCCGCCCATGTTCTGCATCTGCTCCAGCTGGTCGCGCATGTCGTTCAGATCGAACTTCTTGCCCTTGGCGACCTTCTCGGCCAGCTTCTGTGCCTTGTCCTTGTCGACCTGCTGCTCGACCTGCTCCACCAGCGACAGTACGTCGCCCATGTCGAGGATGCGGCTCGCCACACGTTCCGGGTGGAACACATCCAGGCCGTCGACCTTTTCACCGGTACCGGTGAACTTGATCGGCTTGCCGGTGATGTAGCGCACGCTCAGCGCGGCGCCGCCACGGGCGTCACCGTCGGTCTTGGTCAGCACGACGCCGGTCAACGGCAGCGCTTCGCCGAAGGCCTTGGCAGTATTGGCGGCGTCCTGGCCGGTCATGGCATCGACCACGAACAGGGTTTCGGCCGGGTTGACCGCGGCGTGCAGGGCCTTGATCTCGGCCATCATCGCTTCGTCGATGGCCAGGCGGCCGGCGGTATCGACCAGCAGCACGTCGGCGAACGACTTGCGCGCGTCGTCGATGGCGGCACGCACGATGTCCACCGGCTTCTGGTCCGGCGCGGACGGGAAGAACAGCACGCCGACCTGCTCGGCCAGCGTCTTCAACTGCTCGATGGCGGCCGGGCGGTAAACGTCGGCCGACACCACCATCACCTTCTTCTTGCGCTTTTCCTTCAGGTGCTTGGCCAGCTTGCCGACCGTGGTCGTCTTACCGGCGCCCTGCAGGCCCGCCATCAGGATGATGGCCGGCGCTGGCACATTGAGGTTCAGGTCGGTGGCCTGGGCGCCCATGACGGCGGTCAGCTCGTCGCGCACGACCTTGATCAGGGCCTGGCCGGGGGTCAGCGACTTGAGCACCTCTTGGCCAACCGCGCGGACCTTGATCTTCTCGATCAGGGCCTGCACCACCGGCAGGGCCACATCGGCCTCCAGCAGGGCGATGCGCACCTCGCGGGTGGCCTCGCGGATGTTTTCTTCAGTCAGGCGGCCGCGCCCACGCAGGCGCTCGATGGTGCCGGAAAGGCGCTGGGTCAGTGACTCGAACATGCGACGGAACCTGCGGAAATCGTGGAAACAGAGGCAGTCAGTATAACGGCCAGCCGCCGCCACCGCCGGTTCAGATCGCCAGAGGCGGGCCTGTATGCGAAACTGCATCGATGACAATCGTTCTCATCGCCGCCGCGCTCTATCTGGTGTCCACCGCCCTGCTGGTACGCGGGCTGGCCGGCGAGCGTAGTCCGCCCTCACGCAACTGGCTGCTGCCGACCATCGCCGCCGTGCTGCTACATGCCGGTTACCACTTGATGGTGGCGATGAAAACCGCTGGCGGACCGGACATGCACTTCTTCGCGGCACTGTCGCTGGTAGGCCTGGGCATGGCGGCACTGACCGCCGTGGTTGGTGCGCGCGGGCGCATGTCAGCGCTGGGCGTGGTGGTGTTCCCGATGGCGGCGATCCTGCTGCTGGCCTACCACGGCTACGGCCATGAGCCGAGCAAGCTGCCGGGCTGGCGACTGGCCACCCATGCCTGGCTTGCGCTGCTGGCCTACGCCACGCTTAGCGTGGCGGCGCTGTTGGCGATCATGTTGTGGCTGCAGGAGCGGGCCCTGCGCCGCCGCGACTTCCGCCCCTGGTTGCGCGCCCTGCCGCCGCTGGCCGACCTGGAAACCCTGCTGTTCCGCACGATCACGGTCGGCTTCTGCCTGCTGACCCTGACCCTGCTGACCGGCGTGTTGTTCGTCGACAACCTGCTGGCACAGAAGCTGGTGCACAAGACCGTGCTCAGCGTACTGTCGTGGATCGTATTCGGCACCTTGCTGATCGGCCGTCGCCGTTACGGCTGGCGTGGCGGCAAGGCCGTGCACTGGACCCTGACCGCAATGGCGCTGTTGCTGCTGGCGTTCTTCGGCAGCCGCTTCGTGATCGAGCTGGTGCTGGGTCGCGGCTGAGCCAACGACCTGAAGTGGGGGGGGGGGCGCGTCCCAGCCGAGGAAACACCACCACCCCCACCCCCCCCACCAGCGACCGAACCGCGCACCACCAAAAGAAACACCGCAACAAAAGCGC
>NZ_JBRREG010000020.1:0-54079 GCF_056760155.1 Stenotrophomonas sp. STEN022 | reverse complement strand
AACAATTTAAATGGGGTAAACCCCCGGTGCCGGGCTCCCCTAACCCATGCCCCCTGCGGGGGGGGGGGCAGGGCCGCCGGGGGGGGGCGGTGACTTTCCAAAAACTAAAACCACCGGTCGCATGCAGCGACCGGTACGCGGGGCTCAACGGTTGCCGTTGGCCGAATGGGCGCCGGCAACCGGCTCGGGATCGCGCGCATCGACGATGCCATCGCCGTTGCTGTCAGCGCGATCGAACAGGCGCTTGCCGGAAACCTGATACTCGGCAAAGGTCATGCGACCATCCTTGTCGGTATCCAGCGAGTCGAAACGCACGCCGGCCTGGCGGCTTGCCGCATCGCGAACCTTCCTGCGTTGTGCGTCCAGCCGGCCTTCAAACTCGGCGGTGTATTCGGCCAGGTCCAGCACGCCATCGCTATTGGTATCAGCAGCAGCGAAGGTCGCGGCACGTGCGGCGTCGAACTCGGCGCGCTCCACCAGCCCATCACCATTGCGGTCGTACAGCTCGATCATGCCGTTGGCGGTATGCGAGGTCGGCATCTTCAGTGGGTCGCGGTTGTCACTGGCAGCAGTTTCCTGGGTCGCGTCCTGGCGCTTCTCGTAGCCAGCCCAGGTGCGCTCGCCGGCGGCATCGAACTCGGCGCGGCTGATGCTGCCGTTCTTGTCGCGGTCCAGCGCCTTGAAGCGGGTATCGGTCTGGCGCAGGTGGCCGGCATGCGCGTCGGCCAGCCGCACATCGAAGCGCTGAAGGTATTCGTCCACGTACTCCTGGCGATCGACGTGCCCGTCATTGTTCGCATCGGTGGCGTCATAACGCTGGCGGCGGAACTGTTCGAACGCATTCCAGCTCACTGCGCCGGTCTTGTCCGGGTCGAACTGGGTAAGGAATGCGGTAACCGTCGGCGATACCACGGGCGGCGCGGCGGCCTGCGCCGAGGCAAGCGGGGCCAAGGCTGCAGCCACAACGGTGGCGGCAACTAAGAAGGTCTTCATCGGGGTATCCCTGTTGGAAAGCGGCTCAGGGCTCGAGCACGCGGAAACTGAGCGTGTAGTTGTTGCCGTATTCCGGCGCGGCCGCACCAGCCGGTGCCGGGCCGCGGTAGCGAATCAGCGCCAGATAGGTGCCCGGCTGCTGCAAGGCGAATGAGGCCTTGCCGGCAGCATCGGTGGTCAGCTCGACCGGAGCCGGCTGGATCTCGTCATCACCGCGCGCGGCGTGGATTTCCACCTTCTGCGCCGGCAACGGCTTGCCGTCGTAATGCACCTCGAAGACGAACTGCTCACCGACGTACAGGTCGGATGGATGGGTCACCGGCACCAGTTCCAGCCCCTTGCCATAGGGCGCCAAGGCTTGCCGTGTCGGCTCACCGGCGGTCAGGTAGACCTCCGAGCGCGACAGGCTCTGGTAATGCGAGAGCACGGTGGCACCGGCCGGCAGCGGCTTGGCCGGATCGCGGCTGCTTTCCTTGCGACCATCCACTTCCCAGGTGCGGAACACGGCGCCAAGGCGGTTGCCGGTAGAGAAGCGGTACGTGCCCTTCTTGCCCGGCAGGGTCTGTTCGGCCACGGCGCGGGTCTTCAGCCGCTGCACCACATCGGGCGCATGCTGCACGCCATCCGGATCGGTAACGACGAACTCGCTATTGTCGAACACGACTTCGGGCACGAAGAAATGCTCGGCGAAGCTGGCATCCAGGGTAACCGTGCTGGTCGGCTGCACCTTGAAGGTGGCGGGTGCGAGGTACGGCGTATGCGCCTGGGCAGGCAGTACCGCAGCGGCCAGCAACAGGCTGGCCAAAGGACGGAAGTTCATCGACAGGTCTCATGTAGGGACCGGCGCGACGCCAGCGGCCGATACGTTAATTCAATTGCGAATGATTCGCAATATCGTTTATTCGTAAGTAACGAACGACTGAGTCGCTCGTGGCTGGCCAAGGGCCGGAGGGCGAATTCGTCCTCTAACCACCGATAACGGTCTCACCCGTGTTGAGATGCGAACGGAGAGCGGCTCGCTGTGGCTCAGCCAAGTCGAGATTGCAAAGCTGTTCCAGATCACGCCACAGAACGTCACCCAACAAGTGAAGGCCATTTTTGCCGGGGGTGAAGTCGACCCCGAGGCAACTTGTAAGTCCCACTTACAAGTTCGCTTGGAAGGTGGCCGCAAGGTCTAGCGCGCTCTGCGCCTTTACAGCCTCGAGGTGATCCTGACGGCGGGTTACCGCGCTCGCTCGGCACCCTCACCGTCTGCGGCAAAGCGCGGACTGAGGACCTCGCGGAACTGCTCGACATCCTTGCGATTGGTCACGCCGTTGCATGACCACAAAATGCTCATGCAATGTCGGCAGGCGTTTGTACTCGGTGCTGAAGGATTGGTATGTGCCTTCAATGTTGCCTACATCGAAGCCGCCCTATGCCCGATGTCGACCGTGGACTCGTGACCTTTGAGGCCCCGCGCGAATCGCTGCGGAGGTTTGCGCATTTCGCTCCGGCGATAGGGATACCAAACGGGCACCAGCGAATTCTGAAGAGGTTGGCGTACCGGGGAAAAACACCGCAACGCATTGAATTACGTGGTGGGCCCATCATCAATCGAAAAGAAAACCTATCCAACTGAATTTAAACGACATTAAATCAGGCCACTCTAAGTGTTACTCACCCGGTTACTCACACCAGAAAAACAAACCAACTTCGAATCCAGTGCACAGCGGAAGCTCTTTTCGGCGCGAGAAGCAATGTTCCGTTAGGGCACTTTCGCGGCGACCAGCCACGAAGGCCTGAGCGTCACCACTGTTGATGGAAAGCCTGCACAGCTAGCGGCCGTGGGGCCATCTTGGCGGCAAGCAAAGAGGGCGCCGCAGCTGTTTACGAGGCTTCGGTCAAATTCCACCGTAGCTTTTTTGGGGGAACCGGACACTTAGAGACTCTGGTTCCGTCCAAAGCCTAGCTACTTCGAGGAGCGAGCCTCTGAAGCGGCCGACTTTGCTCCGTCATCCGGCGGACCGCCAAAGGCGATACCTCTGCCGCCAACGAGGCTTGGCCTGCATGGAACCACACTCGTATTCTCCATTGGCATCAACCGAGTTGTCTCGGAGATCTGCCCGCTCTTCGGGTCAAATGGTTTCAGGATCCACTGGTCAGATCGGACTCCTGCAACCAGCTGGTCCCCAGAGCACAATCGAACATCGAGCGTCCGCTCACTGAAGTAGCCGAATCCCGAAACCAGCCACGCCCCCATGAGCGACATGAAGGCCAGCCAAAGCACATTGGGAACCCAAGGTGGTAATTTAGGCCGATCTGCCGGCTCTGCTTTTTCGGTCGTGTCAGGGTCCATGCCAAGCGCTAGGAAGAAGGGGAACAGCATCGAAGCTACAACGGTGGACCACGTTGTCGAATGGAACAACGAGGGAAGTCCAAAGACGATGAAGGCAGAAAGGTAGATCGGCAGCGATCTCCCAAATCTAGTTTTCGAGGTCATCCAGCGACTCATGAATGCCACGAGTGCGAGCAACGCCGTAAACAACACAGCAAGACCGCCCCCCCCCATCAGCAGGCGGTTTACGGGTAGATCTATTAGCTCTGACGGCACCATAAGGAACCGATAACGGCCAGATTCGTAGGCGTAGACGCCTAGCAGCCCGATGCCAGGAGCAATAGCGGCCACGTAGGTCTCTTTCTTCCAAATGCTCAATGCCATTCCTTTCAGTATGTTTAAGAGACTGAAATCCCCCACGCGGACCGCGAAGACAAACATCTTGAAGCGGAACGCGCGCTTTTTTACAAAGAGCAAATGGCGGGGGCCTTGTGCACCGCAGATACACCCCCATTGGATAGAACCCTGACTACTGCTGAGAGAGCCGCTATGCCCGAGTACACCATTCCCTGCCCCGATGGTACCGACCGCAGGTGCTGGGGTGAAGTCACCATTGAGATCGACAAGAAGCTCCACCCAAGCGAAGTTGAGCAGTACATCGAGGACAACAGCATCATTGTCGATTCGTGCGGAGCTTGCGGCTCCGACTCAAATCACGATGACGAAGATGAAGAAGATTGAGCCTGCTTGAACTAGCGGCCCCACAGCCCCGCCCAATGCGGGGCTTTGTCAAAGTTGTACGGTCTAGCTCTTCACGCATATGCGCGAATTTTTTAAAGTATATTTTCGAAAACCTTCGGGGCCCCCAACCGTCAAGATCCCCGCAACCCTAGCGCAGCCTATCAAACGCTCAGAACTACCGGCAGCGGCTCTTTCAAAGGAATGCCCCCTCCCGTTTCCACAAAAATCTGCACACGCTTCCCTGGCAGTAACGATCTTTTCGCGGTAATCGCAGGCCATACTGCCACCCGATTCGGCATTGCCCGCTTCCGGCCGCATGACGCCCTGCGGCCAGAACCGGTTATTGGGCTATAGCATAGCCTTCTGGCTGCGGCATAATTTCCCTGAAAACTACCTTGGCACATGATGGCTACAGAACAGGCCGAGATGTACTTCCAGTTCCGGAGGGAGTACATAACGCACAAGGAGCGCGACAAATGCAACGTATCGATTTTGATCTTGGCATCGAAAAAGCGCTGGATTCACTGCTTGCCCAGCGGCTGACCTTACTGACGGGCGCAGGACTGTCGATGGCGGTGCCCAGCAGCCTGCCGAGCGCTTACACCATTGCAGCGGAAGCAAAGCGCAAGTACGACGCTATGCACGGCGCCAGTCGGCCGCCGTTGCCCACGGCCATTGAAGAACAGGCCGAGTTTTTCTTCCAACGTGACGAACTGGCATCGGTTTACTTCCGAACTCTGATCGACCAGAACATTTTTGCGGCACCTCCCAACGAGGGCCACTATGCTGTAGCAGATCTCTTGCTTGTCCAGGGCATTCAGACAGCCGTCACTACAAACGTCGACATCTTGGTCGAAACCGCCGGCCAAATCCTGTACGGGCAAATCGGGACCGGACTGGATCAAGCGCAGGTAGCTGCGCTCCCGCCAGACACTTCTCCATTGCTCAAGATCCATGGATGCCGCCAGAAAGATCATGACCATATGGTCTGGGCACCAGGCCAGATCAATGCGCCTCCTGTCGATGCCCGCATCGCTTCCAGTGCCCATTGGTTGTCCAATCGCCTGTTGGACAGGGATCTCCTGATCGTCGGCTACTGGACTGACTGGGACTACCTCAATCAGGTTCTTGAGACGGTGCTGGATCAAGTCCGGCCATCCAAGGTCATTGTGGTCGATCTTGCAGACGGCGGGGCTTTCCAAGCCAAGGCTCCTGCGCTTTATGCGATAGGAGAGGCCGTCCAGAATGGCTTCTGGCACGTCCAAGCCTCCGGCGATAGTTTCCTGGCCGCGCTCCGAAAGGCTTTCTCAAAAGTGTTTCTTCGGCAAGTCCTCAGCTGCGGAACCCAGGAATATCAGCATCTCACCGGAAACGCGGCGACGCAGGTAATGAAGGAACCGCCGGATATCGACAATGATTCGTTGTGGCGCATGCGTCGCGACTTGGAAGGATGCACTCCGAACCAGCCGGCTCGCCTACGTATACCTCCGAACGAATGCAACGTCGGCCTGACTGTCCTTCAACTTCGCGCATCCGGCGCTACTTCGGATGGTCACTATTGGCTCCTGAAACAGAAACGGATCAGGGCACTGCGCACGCCCAACCAACCACTCCATAGAGTCGAGGATGCGTATGCCAGGGAGACGGCTCCCTCGATCTCGCCGGATATCACCATTGCAATTGGTGCTGAAGCGGACTCCCTGCCCTCTAACATCGTCAGATCGGGAACCGCGTCTACCATCACCCGAGGTACGGCGGGCCGCTGGCTGACAAGACAGCAGGCCATTGAGGAACTGGGACTATGAATGAAATTCTCCACTTCAGTAGTGAGCTTCTCAGGGAAGCGGGCTACACGACCGAGCAGGTCACCATCGGTCAACGGCAGGCGCTTGTCTTCGAAGGAGATACTGCCTTGGGTTTCCTGTTCGCCTATGACAGCGCTGCGGATCTGATGAAGGTTTGGGCGGCGGATTCCGACCATGCCATCACGGCCTACCAGTTCGGGCTCCGCAAGTCAGGCGTCAAGGCATGGAATACCTACCTTGTGTTGCTGACCACTGAGCCCGCTGACTATGCGCGGATCGTGTCGTTAGGAGCCATCGAAGAAGACCTTAGCGGAACCAGAAAAATCGCCAGAGCAGGGATACGGGACCTAGCGGACCTAGGTGCCGCACTTCTTCCGCTTCGTCCGCTGCAAAGCGCGCCTCGTCTCGAAGCCGTCGACATGAAGAATGAAATTCGCGAACGCGCTACCGAGCTTCCCTCGCGAGCCGTTGATGCATTTCTTTCCGGCGCGGAAGAATCCGTCGTTCTTCAGGTGCTGGAGGAATCCCCATGAAGCTTGCTTACGTCGATCTGTGCGGCTTCCGTGGCTATCGAAAAAGAGTGCGAATCGACTTCGCCGACGATTTCACGATACTCGATGGACGAAACGGCGTAGGAAAAAGCACTATTTTCGACGCCGTCGAGTATGCGCTGACCGGGCATCTGAGCAAGTACAAGGATGCCAAGGCCGACGGAGAAACCGTCGCCGATTACATCTGGTGGACCGGGAGAGGCTCCGCCCCGGCAGATAGGTATGTCGAGGCGGGCTTCAGCGGTCAAGATGGCTTAATTTCCATTCGTCGTACCGAGTTCCAGCCACCTGATGATTCTATCCTTATAAAGCTAGCGGCCAGGCTATGCGACATCGACTTGGCGCCACGCGACCCGCTCTCCCAGCTTTGTTACACATCCATCATTCGCGATGAGCATATCGCCGGATTAAGCCTCGATCTCAAGGAAACGGAAAGATATGCACTGCTTCGCGATGGCCTCGGTGCAAATGATTCTGATAGCTGGGTGAGCAGAGGCGCACAGTTGCTGGCCGCGGCCAAGAAGCGGTCCCAGGTGGCACAGCAGGAAGTGGCCGCGCTCAACAATGACCTGACGGCTTCGACTCGGCGTATCGATGAGGCCCGCGCGAAGCTGGTAGCAGACAACGTCATCACCGATGCCGTCGCACGTCTGCGCGTACTGACCCGCTCGGAAGCCGCACCGGACCAACTAACCGGACCGGTGCGAGAATGGATTGCGCGAACCGAGGAAGAGATTGCGTCACTCCAGAGGTTGGCTTCCAACTGGGAAGCCGTAGAGCGGGAACGGAAGCGACTGCCCGAGTTGGCCAGAAATCGCGAAGTAGCTTCGTCCGAAGTCGCGGTCGCAACCAAGACGGTCGACGCATTGCGTAAGGGCGATGAGGTTTCTTCATCGACTGAACTCGCTAAGCAAGCACGGGATTTGATCGCTTTGGCCAGTCTCGGCCGGAGCTTGGGATTGCGGGATGGGCATTGCCCTTTGTGCCAATCAGGCCAAGACAACGATTATTACTTGGCCGGAATAGCCGTGGCCGAGGATTTTGCCAAGACGCTGGACTTGAAGGCCGCGGAAGAAGCGCAGCAAGAGCAGGCCGCACGCGCTGCCGATGCTCGGCTTACCGCTGCCCGCCAGCAGCTCGCGAACGCAGAGGCAACTTTTGTCTCCGCCAACACGGCGATCCAGGAATTCGACGCCCTGAGACAGACGCGGGACTTGGGTGATCTACAGACTCCGGAGCAGATCAACACGCGTTCGGCTCACCTTCGTCAAGAACTGGATGCGGCACAACGCGATATGCGCATCCTCGAAACTCTTCGACTGAACTCCGAACTCGAACGCGCCAAACAGGAAGAATCCCGCGCCAAGGAGCGTCTTGCTGCCGCACAGGAGCGCGCTGGTCGCGCCAGAAAAGCGGAGGCCACGGCCCAGGCGCTGCACGATGCGGCAAGACGTGCCGCCGGCGAAACCCTCGACCGACGCCTCGATCGAGTTCTGCCATTGATGTCGGAACTGTATCGCCGCCTGCGCCCACATCCTGTTTGGCGCGATATCGAGTATTCGATTCGGGGCGACGTCCGCAAATTCCTAAAACTGCAGGTAGGCGACGAACTCAATCCCCAGTTCCTGTTCTCCAGCGGTCAGCGGCGCGCCACTGGCCTTGCCTTCCTGCTGTCGGTCAACCTCTCGCTGGCATGGAGCAGATGGCGCACAGTTATGCTGGATGATCCCGTACAGCACGTCGACGACTTCCGGACTGTCCATCTCGCCGAACTCGCTGCGCAGCTGGTCTCAGAGGGGCGTCAGATTGTGTGTGCGGTTGAGGATGCAGCCTTGGCCGAGCTACTATGCCGCCGCCTTCCCGTGAACGGCCCAGATACGGCCAAGCGCGTGACATTGGGCCCTGATGAGGATGGCGACCTGACGATTAGCTCCGAACGATCGCTTCCGATGCTTGCGAAGAACTCTTTCCTTGCTGGCCGTCACTCGAGTCAATCAGTGGCTGGGGCCTAACACCAAATTTCCGCCTTGGATCGATAGTGCCCTGCGCGACAGCAGCCGCGCAGGACGATCTAAGACATAGAATCGGAGAGTCAGCCCACCAACTTTAGATGTGGCTGACCTTTCCCCTTCAACTTATCCAAGTAGTCTGCCCACACCTGCATCATCTTCCTCCGCTCAGGCAGGTGCTCCGCTCGATTGCAGGCAGCCTTGATGGTGCCGACTCCCCGTATTTCAATGCCAGGCTAAATTAGAGGTTTCCGGTTCGTTGACAGCAAGCGACCTGACAATGCCTCGTCACCGATATGACCAGAGCCATTATGAACAGAAGGCCCGAGCGTGACCCCGGGCCTTCTGTTTTGCAAACTGTACTATCTACACATCCGCTTACATCATCTGGAAGGTAGTCATTCCCTGATGTCGATGAAGCAAGTGGAAAGATTGGTTCGGAGAGCCTTCTATACCAAAGAGTGTTGGCTCAGCGCTCGGAGTCTCCTGCCCGGATTGGGCAATGTCGCCATACCCCGCCATTGCATCAATCAACTGCTGTAGTTCACTAGACCGAGTGATGAACTGCTCGCGCATTACGGGCACTGGCATGTCCACATTCGCAGTCATACCCTGCCGATCCATTTCGAAAGGCATGAGCTGCTCGAACTGCTCCTCCACATGCCAAGCAGCTTCGTCCTTCAGTCCTGGCAAGGTTGCCCAATCCGAATTCAATGGCCGCCAGGGCGTGATGGATGCCAGTAGATCCCTCCGATCCGAAGAGTGACCTGATGAAACCAAGTCAAAGACCGGACGACCGTTTATCCGAGCACCCATGCCAAGCGAGGAGTTCAACACATCCTCATCGTCAACGATCAGCTGATGAGGCACATATCCCCCCGCCCCGCTCCCACCCCGCGCCATGCCGCCCCCTTGTACTTCCATGCTGGCAGGCACGCCCATCAGGCTGTCCATATCAGGCAATACCTTCATGACGGATGCATCCGTCAGCGACATCGGGGCCAACATGGACTGAGCACTTGGCAAAGGCGTCAGCAATGCGTTGATACTGGCTGCCGAGATGCCATAGCCGTCGGCGGGCTGCACATAGTCGATTGCATAGTCACCGCTGGCATCGAAGTGCTTGTACACGCGCACCTGCTGGCCTGCATCGCTATCCACCATGATGACCAGATCATCGCCATCCTGATGGAAGCTCAAACGGGTGCGGTTGATGCTCTTGCTAGCTGAGTTGAACAGCAGCCAATCGGTGCCGCCGCCACTGTTATCAATGACATCGGCACCACCGCCATAGACATACTTGTCGTCTCCAGCACCGCCGAACATCGTGTCATCGCCATCCTCGCCCACCAGGGTGTCATTGCCGTTGCCACCGATGAGGATGTCGTTGCCGGAACCCGAGTAGCTGCCGTTGCCACCGGACAGATAATCGTCACCATCCCCGCCGACCAACTTGTCGTCGCCTCCGAACCCGAACATCGTGTCGTTGCCCGCCATGCCCGTGATCAGGTCGCGACCGGAACTTCCCAGCAATTGTTCACCATTTGCGGTGCCGGTGACGACGTTGGGGTAGTCATTGTCATTACCCTCATCTACGCCATCGCCCGGGTTGCCGGTACCTGGGCCCGGATCGCCACCACCTGGCTCACCACCGCCCGGATAACCAGATTGAGCCAATGCATTGATCGCGGCGGTGTTGAGCATGTTGCCACTGGATGGCTGGACGAAGTCCAGTGCCATATCACCTCCGAGGAAGTGATCGGTCACGCGCACGAACCCGCTGGCATTGTCGTCCACCGTAATGACCAAGTCATCGCCATCACGGTAGAACGTCAGGTCATTGGCAGTGATCCCATTGTCGAAGAACACGCCATCGGTACCGCCACCAGTATTGTCGATGGTGTCCTGGCCACCGCCGTACACGTAGTTGTCGTTACCTGCCCCCCCGATCAGGGCGTTGACGCCATCCTCGCCAACCAGCGTATCCGCCCCAGCCCCACCTTCCAGACGATCATCGCCCGAACCAGAGCCGCTGCCACTACCACCGGACAGGTAGTCATTGCCATCGCCGCCCTGCAGAGTGTCGTTCCCACCCATGCCGAACAACTGATCATTACCAGCCAGCCCCTTGATCAGGTCTTTACCGGAGCTGCCCACCAATTGCTCCGCCGCAGACGTACCCTCAATGACTTGATCATACTCGCCACCAGTACTCCCCCCTGCCACAAGCTGGTTGATCTGAGCTGTGGTGAGGTAGAAGCCACCATCCGGCTGCACGTAGTCGATTGCTGCATTGCCACCGAGGAAGTGATCAAGCACGCGAACCGCCGGCGTCGAGGCAGCATCAATGAAGATGACCAGATCATCCCCATCACGACCAAAGGACAGCCGCTCCCGCGTAATACCATTGGTGAAGAAAACACCGTCAAAGCCACCATCACTGTTGTCGATGACATCGCTGCCCGACGTGGCATCGAAGATGTATTTGTCGTCGCCCGTGCCACCTATCAAGGTGTCATTATCGCCGCCACCCACTAGCGTGTCGTTACCTGCACCGCCGTTAATCACGTTGGCCGCGCTATTGCCAGCGATGTAGTTATCAAGTGCATTGCCAGTGCCGCTGATGGCAACACTGCCGGTGAGGAACAGGTTCTCCAGGTTTTCCGACAACACATACGAGGCCGATGCCTGCACCTGATCCGTACCGGCGTTGGCCGCTTCGACGATCACGTCATCGGCGTGGTTGACGATATAGTTGTCATCGCCTGTTCCACCCTCCATGTGGTCGACGCCTGCACCACCATCGAGATAGTCATTGCCCACACCGCCGTACAGCGTGTCGGCACCGTTGCCTCCGAACAGATTGTCGTCACCGTCCAGACCGTACAACGTGTCGTCACCGTCCCAGCCACCCAGGCTATTATTGCCCGCGTTGCCGGTGATGACGTTGTTCAACGCGTTGCCGTTGCCGGTGGTCACGCCGCTGCCTAGAATCAGATTCTCAACGTTGCCCTCCAGCACCAGATTGGTCTCGAACACGCGCTCGATCGTGTCAATGCCTTCGTCTGCGTACTCGTGCACGCTGTCTTCGGCAGACACGGCCACGTAGTAGTCATCGCCCGCACCGCCATACATCACATCGGCCCCAGCACCACCTTCGATGCGGTTGTAGCCGGCGTTGCCCCGAATCAGGTTCTCGCCCGCATTGCCGGTTGCATTGAGATCCGCTGTGCCAAGTAGCGTCAGATTCTCCAGGGTCTCGCCCAAGGTGTAACTGATGCTGGATTCCACCGTATCGGTGCCTTCATTGGCCAGCTCAACAACCACATCCCCCACATTGTCCACCACGTAGGTGTCATCGCCCAAGCCGCCGATCAAGTTGTCGGCACCCGCCCCACCATCCAATCGGTTACCGTGCTGGTTGCCGGTCAAGGCCTGGCTGCCGGCACCGGCGACGCCTTCATAGGCATAGTCCACCAATATCAAGTTCTCGATGTTGTCCGACAACGTGTAGCTGTACGCGCTGGACTGCACCGTATCCGTGCCTTCCCCGGCCAGTTCGATCACTACGTCCGCACTGTCGTCCACGCGGTAGAGGTCATCACCCGAACCGCCGACCAACTGGTCTATGCCGAGACTGCCATCGAGCACGTCATTGCCTGCGCCGCCGTCCAGTAGATCAGCCCCCTCGCCTCCATTCAGCACGTCATTGCCGTTGCCGCCTTGCAGCCAATCTTCACCGGCACCGCCCATGAGCGTGTCGTTGCCATCCAATCCCTGCAAGTGGTTATTGCCAGCATTGCCTGTAAGCGTATTATCCAAGGCATTGCCGGTCGCGTTGATGTCTGCAGTTCCGGTCAGCTCAATCTTCTCGACGTGGTCGGGCAGGGCGAAACTGACGCTGCTGCGCACCAGGTCAATGCCGCCATCAGCCACTTCCCCCACCACGTCGCCGGCGTCATCGACCACATAGATGTCGTCGCCGGCACCACCGGAAAGCTGGTCGGAACCGGTACCGCCATCGAGCAAGTCATTGCCCTGGCCACCGATCAAGATGTCGTCGCCGTCCTGACCGTACAGGGCATCATCGCCCGCACCGCCATCCAGCATGTCCGCGCCGCTACCGGCCCGGATGGTGTCATTGCCAGCCTGCCCATTGATGGTGTTGTCCAGCGTGTTGCCGTCGATCACGTCATCCAGCAAGGTGCCCAGCAATGTCTTTGCATCAACCGCTGCAGCATCCAATATCCATGGCGCCCCATCACCAATGTCGATGACCAAGCCGCGCAAGGCTAACTGGGTGTTCGCATCGAAGAAGCTGACCAAACGAATCTGGTCAGTCGAAGACCCCACGAAGCACAACAGCAACGCCGTACCATCACGACGTAAGTAAACATCGCCTGTCGACACGCCCGAAAGATGAATCGTGCTTAGGCCTTGGGTGTCATTGAGGATGTCCTGACCATCGCCAACCGCGAAGTGGTAGTGGTCATCGCCCTCACCACCTTCAAGTTGGTCGTTGCCCAGCCCGCCGATCAAATTGTCATCACCGGCACCGCCTCGCAGGATGTCGCTGCCAACACCGCCGTCCAGCACGTCGTCACCCTCATCACCTTGAAGCGTGTCGATGCCAACACCACCGCTGATCGTGTCATTGCCCAAGCCGCCGAAGATCGTGTCGTTGCCATCCTGACCTTGCAAGGTGTCGTTGCCAGCATTGCCATACAGGGTGTCGTCGCCCTCACCGCCGATGATGGTGTCATCGCTGGCATAACCCAAAAGCGTGTCTTTTCCTGAGGTTGGCAACAGCACCAGCGCCTTGACCGCTTCCACATCCCAAACTGTATCGTCGGCAAAGCGGACTTGGTCAAGCTGGTAGTTTCCAGCGGCATCGTTTGCAAAGTAACTGGAAACCGTGACCTTGTCTGTGCTACCCGTAAAAGTCAGCACCAAATCATCGTTGATTCGGCGTGCGAACACGTCTGCCGGCAGGATGCCTTGCCCGAATTGCAACACATCGACACGACCATCACCGGCATCGTAGTTGCTGATGGTGTCTCTACCATCCCCCACATTGAAGAGGTAGGTATCCGAGCCGATGCCGCCGTTGAGGTTGTCATTGCCCGCGCCGCCGTGAAGCACATCATCTCCGGCATCGCCCTTGAGCGTATCGTCACCTTCACCGCCCAACAGCGAATCATTTCCTTCTCCACCGGACAGTGTGTCGTTGCCGGCTTCACCCTTCAGCACATCGTTGCCGGCATTGCCGGAAATGGTGTCATTGCCCGCGCCACCAGCAATCACGTCATCCGAGGCATAGCCTTGCAATGTGTCATTTCCGCTGGTGGGTGCCATCACCAATGCCTTGATGGCATTCACGTCCCAGACCGTATCGGGCACTCCGGCAAACCGGATTTCATCAAGCTGATAACCGCCCGCGGCATCCGAGATGAAGTAATTGGAGATCGTCACCTTGTCATCAGTGCCATTGATCGTCAGCACCAAATGGTTGTTGATGCGCCGAACCGTGACGTTGGCTGGATCGATGGTCTGGCCAAATAAAAGCACATCGACTCGACCATCACCGGCATCGTAGTTGCCGATGGTGTCCTGGCCATCACCAGCATTGAAAAGATAAGTGTCCGAACCGGCACCGCCGCTGAGATTGTCGTTACCCACACCACCGTGAAGCGCATCATCACCGGCATCACCATTGAGCGAATCATCGCCTTCGCCGCCTAGCAGCGAATCGTTTCCATCTCCACCAGACAGTATGTCGTCGCCGGATTCACCCTCCAGCACATCATTGCCGGCGTTGCCGTAAATTGTGTCATTGCCCACGCCACCGGCAATTACGTCAGCGGATGCATACCCTTGCAAGGTGTCGTTTCCGCTAGTGGGGACCAGTACCAGTGTCTTGATGGCATTCACGTCCCAGACCGTACCTGGCGCTCCAGCGAACCGGATTTCGTCAAGCTGATAACCGCCCGCGCCATCCGAGATGAAGTAGTTGGAAACTGTCACCTTGTCTTCGGTTTCATTGATCGCCAGCACGAGATGATTGTTGATGCGCCGAACCGTGACATTAGCTGGGTCGACGTTTGGGCCAAACAAAAGCACATCAACCCGGCCACTACCGGAATCGTAATTGTTGATCGTGTCCTGTCCATCACCCACGTCGAAAAGGTAGGTATCCGAGCCAGTACCTCCATCCAGTGCATCGTTGCCCGCACCGCCTGTCAGCGCGTCATTGCCGCCGTTACCATAAAGCGTGTCGTTTCCGCCTCCGCCGGTCAGGGCGTCGTTGATCTCGTAGCCGTAAATCTTGTCGGCCCCTTCGGTCGGCACCTGCACCAGGGCCTTGACCAGTTCGATATTCCAGGCCGTGCCATCGGCGAACCGGACTTCTTCAAGCCTGTAATGGCTGGCCGCATCCTGTAAGAAGTAATTGGATACCGTTATCTTGTCATCGGTGCCATTGATGGTCAGCACCAGGCTCTGACCATCACGTCT
Source organism: Stenotrophomonas sp. STEN022 (assembly GCF_056760155.1). NCBI lineage: Bacteria > Pseudomonadati > Pseudomonadota > Gammaproteobacteria > Lysobacterales > Lysobacteraceae > Stenotrophomonas > Stenotrophomonas sp. STEN022. The sequence continues at coordinate 39,150 of NZ_JBRREG010000020.1, read as the reverse complement.
GGCCAGAACGTTTTCTGGCTCGATACCCACGCCGAACTCAATGGCATCCACACGGCTGGCAGAGGAGTCGTAGTTCTGGATGGTGTCTTGGCCATCACCAAGGTTGAATACGTAAATATCCGACCCTTCTCCGCCATCCAACGTGTCGTTGCCCAAGCCACCAATGAGACGGTCATTACCACCATAGCCGTACACCGTGTCGTTGCCACCAAGCGCAGCGATGGTGTCATCGCTGGCATACCCATACAGGTTATCCGCGTTTTCGGTGGGTACCAGCACCGCCGCTTTGATGTCCGCCACGTTCCACGCTGTGCCGTCGGCGAACCGGATTTCGTTCAACTGGTAACCGCCTGCGGCGTCGCCATTGAAGTAATTGCTGATCGTCACCTTGTCGTTACTGCCGGCAAACGTCAGCAACAGATTCGTGCCGGAGCGGCGCACGGTGACGTTCGCTGCCTCGATGTCTTCGCCAAACTGCAACACATCGAAACGGCCAATGCTGGTATCGTAATTGTCGATGGTGTCCTGACCATCACCGGCATTGAAGACATAGGTGTCCGATCCGGCACCTCCCGACAAGCTATCGTTGCCGAGGCCGCCTTCTAAAATATCGTCACCGCCGTTTCCGAAAATATTGTCATTGCCCGCGAGCCCTGCCAGCGTGTCATTGCCAGCGTACCCATACAGATTGTCATTGCCTTCCGTCGGTATCTGCACCATCGGCTTGAGGATGTCGACCGTCCAAACGGTGCCATCCGCGAAACGGATCTGATCGAGTTGATACCCGCCCGCACCATCGGATGTAAAGTAGTTGCTGACCGTAATCCGGTCAGTGGTCCCATTGATGGACAGGATCAGATTGTTGCTTAGGCGCGTCGCGGTAACGCCATTCGGGCTAATACCCTCACCCAGCACAAGAACATCGAATCTGCCTGCACTGACATCGTAGTTGTTGATCGTATCCTGACCGTCGCCCAGTTCGTAAACGTAGACGTCCGAGCCATCACCACCAGTCAGGTTGTCGTTACCCAATCCACCGATAAGACGGTCATCACCCGCCCCACCGTTGAGTGTGTCGGAGCCAAGACCGCCCAGAAGGATGTCTCGCCCGCTCTCACCTGAAAGTGAATCGTTGCCAGCATTACCTATCAATAGATCACCGCCAGCACCTCCTCGCAGGGCATTGCCACTCCCATTGCCCCACAGCACGTCATTTCCGCTGGTGCCAGTCAGGCTCCCCGTTGCCAGATCGATGCCCGCAAACGCCAGCGCCTGTAGTCCTTCGTGAGTCGTTACGGCATCGGAGATCCAGCTGGCGAGAACTTCGGCACCATTCCAGCCCGCCGAACCAAGAAGGTTTCCTCCATAACGATAGAGATCAACTAGGTCCTGGAGAGCCTCGCCCAAGTTAATCTGTCGCTTGCCGTTCAACATGGCAGTGAAAGCCGAAAAATCGACCTGCAGTTCACCATCGGCGAGCTGCAAATTAAGACTGTCCATATAGGCACCTAGTCGGGTACCCAGCACCAGTCTCGCATAGACGGACTCCTTGAGATCGGCATAAGCCTCCAACAGCGCACTGATCTGCTCCTGCTGGAGTACGATACTCATCATCTGTTCCGTGCTGCCACCTGCGTGAGCCACGGTCTTCCAGAGATAGGTATTACCGCCGGTAGATACACGATCGCTCTGGAAGCTGATAAGACTGGAGCCGTTAAACTTCTCGATAATGGCAATAATGGGTGCCAGATCGGCGTGCTGCTGCTGCTTCCACGCTTCGACCGCCACTTCACCTTGAGCGATTACAGTTGCTGGAATTGCGCCGTGGTAGTAAATAGTGCGCGCGACTGAGCCGGAGGCCTCCAGCACCTCCTCGCTGCTCTGCATAGTAGAAGTGCCAGCCCACAACGAAACGATCGTATCGAGTTGGTCCCGCATGGCATTGCGAGAAACCCCAATCTCCAATGCTTCAACTGCAGAGAGGAGGTTGCCAGACAGACTCGCAGCTTCCACCAAGTCGCGAACGGCCCCACTGCCCTTCAGGCCAGGAATCCGCTTAGCTTCATCTGTCACAGCAACGGGTTCCAGCGCCCCAGTGAAGTCGCTGAAAAAGTGGCTCATTGCCAGCAGCAGATCACCCGCCAAACCAGTCGTACCATCTGCGCGGGTGAACGTTCCGCGATTATCGACCACATTCCCATTGCCTAAGTCTAGATCGACCGTTGTGGAGGGAGTCAAGTTAATGGACGCGATGCCTAGTTGGTCAAGCGTGAATAGCTCTCCCGCTTGAGAAATGCCGTCCTGATTCAGATCCCTCCAAACCCGGACGTCAGCGAACTCAGAGTCGCCAGCGTCAAAGACGCCGTCTTCGTTACTGTCCAAGTCCGCCAGCGCAGCAAAACCTGAAGCGGCCTTACTATCGTCAGACAAAACGGTGTCTGCACCGAACAACTCACCACCGTTGTCTATCAATCCATTGCCGTTGCGATCGAGCACTAACATGCCGTCATCGCGAGCGATCCAACCCGTGCCGCTTCTTATTCCATCACCATCATGATCGAAGAGAATAGCCCCTGTTGCAGCTACGGTTTCGATGCCGTCCCCGTCCAGGTCCAGCACAAGCGGATCTCTGCGCGGAATGAACTTTTTTGCATTGTCGAACAAATCGCGAACCGAGTCGTATACGTCCTCGATGGTATCTCTTATCGAATCAGTTAACTCCCTAAGCTTTTCTAGTGCAGCTCGACGCACATCATCCAGCAAATCCAAAACTGCATCCGTGGCATACTTAATAACCTCCTGGGCCCACTCCCACCCTCGCTTCACGAATTCGGCAATCGTGTCATATATCGTCTCGGCCAGTGTCTGTGATGCCTCAACGAATCCAATGTCATCAAAAACATCGGAAGGAACGATTCTATCCGGATCCATATCTAGCGCATGTGGCCAATCATAATCCCCACCCGTTACTGTGCCGACAGATTGTGTAAAAACACCATCAAAAGCGGTCGAAGGTGGTAGCCCGTAAAATTCGACGGATTGTCGATAGCTACCTTCAATTTGTTCCGACGTGGGCCATCCACCAGTATTTTCCATTACCGTCAGGTAATTATTGAGATGCATCGACGCAACGCTATCGAAGTATTGGCTGTAAGCCGATTCGCCAGCGGTATTTTCCCAGTGCTGGCGGACCATCTCATTCATGAATTCCCCATAAAAATCAGAGGGCGCCCCAGTCACATTGGCTGCGTCGTCAGCGTATGTATCACCCCACTTCGACAGCTGCCGCCAAGCCTCCGCATAGTTTCCTTGCTGCTGAAGCGACCTCAAGGTACTCAGTTGCGCACTATTCAGATTGTGAGCCGGAATCGCCATGATCCATCCCCTATATGCAATGATTACTTTATGTGATCACTTGACCATAAAACTTTCAATTGACTTAGCGACATCATCATCTATCTCCCTCCACGACCTCAGATGAGAAATGGAAAAAACATACTCGACCTGCAAACCGCTATTGGTTACCGTCATGACGGTGCATGAAGGAGAGGGACCCCCTACCCGCGGACATTGCAACCTGAAATACTCGCCATCGCCTTCCTTGATATAGAGGTCAGCGCCCTTACTTTTGTCGCTCGCTCCTTGGTTATCCCAGTAGTGCGCAAGTCCATTCAGATCACTGGGAAGAAGGTCTAACCTATTCATACCCCTCATGCGCTGAACATACTCATCGCTTGGGTATAAGCTAATTCTTGGGCTTATTATTATTGATATCTTGTTGCCGTGCCCAAGCCGCTCAAACTCCGCCCGAACCGACTCATCATACGGCCTTACCCCCGGGATCAAACCAGTTATGGATATACCCCCCGCCTCAGTGAATTCATCCTTTGGATTTGGCCACCTATTTTTCCTCTTCAAGAAATCATCATAGTGATATCCGAGAGGAACCTCATATTTCTTTCCCGCAAGCATATACCTAACGGGCTCATTAAGGTTTACTTCTTCACTCATACGCCCCCCACAACCAGAAAGAAAAATTGAAATAGCGGCAACACTCTGCCACCAGATCGCTATGTTTAAGTAAGGAAATTTCACCAACTCTCCCGATTAGCAATATTAGAAATACTAGATTTCGCCAATCCCACAGCTAAGCGGCAAGGAATTAGCTTGTAGCGAATAGCGCCTGCAACCGTTTCGCTCATCGTTCTCGCATTGCCTCAACACCATGCCGTTTTAGAGGACTAAGCAGGTAATCGATCACCCGCCGCTTGCCGGTCTTGATCTCCGCGCTCAGCGTCATGCCCGGCGTCAGCGTTGCTTCGACACCGTCAATCACCAGACCCGCATCTGCCAGCTTGATCCGTGCCGGAAAGACTAGTCCAAGGTTTTCGTCCTGCGCGGCATCGTGTGAGACCGTTTCCACGATGCCTTCTAGATAGCCATAGCGGGTGTAGGGGAAGCTTTCCACCTTGAGTGTCACCGGTTGCCCCCGCTTGATGAAGCCAATGTCCTTATTCAATATCGTTGCCTCCACTTCCAGCGATTCCTGATTCGGTACTACCGCCATCAGAGCCTGAGCTGGCGTCACAACACCGCCATTGGTATGAATCACCAACTGTTGCACCGTGCCGTCTACAGGCGCCCGTAGCAGCATGAGTTGATCGCGCTGCTTGGCCTTCGTCACCTGCGGCGCATACTGCCCAACCTGCTCGCGGGCCTGGCGCAAACCATCTAGGGTTTGCTGGCGGGTATCAGCCTCGAGCACGCGCAACTCTTCGCGTGCACCGACCAAAGCAGAGCGAGTTTCCAGCAAAGCAGCCCTTTGGGCAGTCAGTGCTCGCTCTAACTCGACCATTTCCTGCTGACGGGCGAGGTATTCATGACGGCTGACGTATTGCCCACCCAGTAGTCGCTTTAAGTCGGCTACCCGCTCGCGCGAGATAGCCAGACTCTGCTCCATCGGTCCGATCTGTGAGCGTACGGTGTTGGCTTGTGCTTCACGCTGGGCTATGGCCGCAAGCAAGTTCTGGCGCCTTGCCTGATATTCAGCAAACTCACTGTTGGCCAAGTCCGCCGCTGCTCGCAAGCGCGGAGAAGGTACAGACGGGTCATCCGGTAAAACCGGCAGCATGCCGGTGTCCAGCGATTGCATCATGGCGGTTTGGCGCAATTCGGCCAGCTTTGCCGCAACCAGTGCATCGCCTGCCTGCTGGGCATCCGCACCGGTGGCCGTGGCATCTAGCTCGACCAGAACTTCGCCCCGTTTCACGACTTGGCCGTCGCGGACCAAGATGCGGCGGACCACGGCTGTTTCCATCGACTGGATCACCTTGGTTCGCCCCCCACGACAGTCTTGCCGGGGGCGACGGCCACCACGTCCACCTTGCCGATACATGCCCACAGCAGCGCAATACAAAAGAAGCTGGCAATGATGCGCAGAGTCCAGCGTGCCGCAGGGGAAACTGGGGTTTCCGTCAGTTCCAGGTGTGCTGGCAGAAAGGCGATTTCGTCGTGTGTGCGTGGCGGTGAATCCAGTGACTTCCGCTCCGACCATACGGCACGAAAGATCGCGGTGTAACGTCGTAGGAACTCCCCCACGCCTTGCAGAACGTGCCTCATGAAGCCGTACCTCCTTGTTGCAGGCGGTGCAGATGTGCGTAATAGCCATCGGGCCGCGCCAACAGGGCTTCATGGTTGCCGGCTTCGACGATCTCCCCCTTCTCCACCACCACGATGCGGTTGGCATGGCGCACGGTGGAGAGACGGTGGGCAATGATGAGCACCGTGCGTCCCTTACAGATGGCGCGCATGTTGGACATGACCGCGTGTTCGGACTCGTAGTCCAACGCACTGGTGGCCTCATCGAAGATCAGAATACGGGGATCGGCGATAAGCGCACGGGCGATGGCGACACGTTGACGTTGGCCGCCGGAAAGCCCCGCACCATGCTCGCCCACCTTGGTGTCGTAGCCCTCGGGCAGTTCCATGATGAAATCGTGCGCACCGGCCAGCTTAGCGGCGCGAATAACCCGTTCCAGCGGCATGCCCGGCTCGGCCAGCGCAATGTTCTCGCGGACGGATCGGTTGAACAGGAAGTTCTCCTGCAACACCACGCCCAACTGGCGGCGCAGCCAGGCCGGATCGGCCACGGCTAGGTCCTGCCCGTCTACCAATACCCGGCCGCGCTCGGGGGCATACAGCCGCTGTACCAACTTGGTTAGGGTGCTCTTCCCGGAGCCGGAGCGACCAACGATGCCGATGACCTCACCCGCCTGGATGTCCAGATCAATGCTGCGCAGAATCTCGGGAGCATCGGGTCGGTACCGAAAAGTAACCCGCTCGAAAGTCACCCGCCCGTGGATGGGCGGCAATGCCAAACGACTCCCTGGGACTTCGGTCTTGGTGTTGAGGATGTCGCCAAGGCGTTCGACCGAGATTCCCACTTGCTGAAAGTCCTGCCAGAGCTGGGCCAGCCGGATAATCGGTGCGGCGACTTGCCCAGAAAGCATGTTGAAAGCGATCAACTGGCCAAGCGTCATTTTGTTTTCAATGACCAGCTTGGCACCGAAGTACAGGATGGCAACACTGACCACCTTCTGGGTCAACTGCACGCCTTGCTGACCCAGTGTTGCGATCTTGGTGACGCGGAAGCCGGCACCCACGTACCCGGCCAGTTGGTTGTCCCAGGTACGGATCATGCGCGGCGAAACCGCCGTGGCCTTGACCGTACCGATGCCACTGACCGTTTCCACCAGGAAAGCCTGGTTGTCGGCACCACGTGCGAACTTCTCGTCCAGGCGCTTACGCAGTACTGGCGTGATGCCGCCGGAGATCAGCGCATAGACGGGGAGCGACAGCACAACGACCAAGGTCAGCCAGCCGCTGTACCAGAACATCACTGCAAGGAAGACCACAGTGAACAGCAGGTCCAGCACCGAGGTCAGTGCCTGCCCGGTCAAGAACTGGCGGATGTTCTCCAACTCGCGCACGCGAGCGATGGTGTCGCCTATACGCCGCGATTCGAAGTAGGCCAACGGTAGGTTGAGCACATGGCGGAACAAGCGCGCGCCCAATTCCACATCGATCTTGCTGGTGGTGTGGGCGAACACATAAGTACGCAGACCATTCATCACCACGTCGAACACTGCCATTGCGATCAGACCGATGGCGATGACGTGCAAGGTAGTCATCGCGTGATGTACTAGTACCTTGTCCATCACAACCTGGTAGAACAACGGCGTAACCAGCGCGAAAAGCTGTATGAACAGTGAGACGACGAAAACCTCGGTCAACAGCTTGCGGTACTTGACCACCGCCGGGATGAACCAAGTGAAATCGAACTTGGCCAGCTCCCCGAGCACTGACGCGCGCGAGGCAACCTGCAACAGACGCCCGGCATAGCGAGCTTCGAACTCGTCACGCGTCAACGCTTTTGGACGGCGTTCGACTAGATCGTGGATCAGTATCTGCGTGCCATCGTGCGAGACTTTGGCCACCACGAAGGGCGGTTCTTCCTCCGTGCCCCAAGCGAGTGCCGGGAGGTTGGCGCTCCCGATACGGGAAGCCGGGTGAAGATGGAATTTGGCCTTTAAGCCAAGCTGCTTGGCCGCCAGCAGTAGGGTGCTCTCATCGAACACCTCGCCGCCACGGCCAAAATCATGGGTTAACTGCTGCTCGTCGGCCGCAATCCCATGGAACTGTGCCAGCAGCACCAGTCCACGCATACCATAGTCAGGCTGTGGCCCATGCAGCGGCAGAGGCACGACCACATTGGGCGAACCATCGACATCCATGTCTTGCTTCCCAGCCCAATCAGGACAATGAAGATGTCGAATCTATACGCTTGAGGAAAGACAAACGCAAGTCGAAGAATTGACAAGCACATCATGGGTAGCGCGAGAAAAATGTGTAACCCCATGAAATAGAAACAAAAATAAAATATCCCTATCCGTGATGAGTATCACACATGGAAGACGCGCCACAGTGGCTCGCCACCGATTACCCGTGCATTTCAAATTGGAGAACCCGGTGCTATACGGTTCCGAGGAATCTTGAGGCCAGTGTTTCAGGGCGAATTCCGGCAAGGACCAATGCTCATTTAGGCGCATCCTGCGGTAGATAGCCCCTGCGGCTATCTATATGTCCCGCCAGGCCGCGCTAAGAACAATGCGGCTGCCGGGTTAAGTATGTCTGCATCAGCGAGGACCATCCATCAAAAGCCCGAAACTTTGAAATCCAGGTGGCGATCTTCCTTCCCCAAGGTCGAACACCAAATTCCAATGATTCTCGCACGCCTCAGCGAGACCCTAAGGTAGATCAACGAAAACGCGCTGCCGAATGACTTGAGCGCGCGAATGATGCCGTCTGTCGGCCTACTTAGCACTTGACAATCAAGAAGAAAAAATCATTCCCTATTGACGCGTATCCGATAAAACCCAGTCGCCGTGCTAGCTGAGAGCTGCCCTCGCTACAACAGTTCTCGACGGCCCACCCGAAGTATTGAGTAGAGCAATCGAATGGACTCCGCAGTTTCTGCGCACGATAAACTCGTCTCGCACCTCTCGCAACGCATCCATCTTGGTAAAGATGAGGATACAGCTACCGTCAACGAGTTGATTAAGCAGCTGAATCTTCACCATCCACGAAGCAGCTTTGAGGAGATTACGTTTCGATCCCTCAAAGAGCTATTCGCCTTCCTCCAAAATTCTGTTGACCTCTCGGTGACCGATGGAAACCAAAGACTTCCCGTCGATACACTCCGGACCATAGAACTATTATTTCTCGCAAACGAAAATAGCAGAAGGCACGTCTTTAACCTCCTTCGGCCACCAGCTGACCGACCAACAATGGAATTCAGCACCGGCACTACCATTTCCAGGGATAAGGGAGCAGCTGAACTAATCAACCTTTTGATAGATACCCTTAGCAGCGACGTGGACACCAGCAAGCGGCTGCGCTTATCTCAATTGCTTGGCAACGAGAAACACAAGACAACAGCCGAAAAACTCTGCTTGGTCGCAGAGCGCACCAGCGATGAGGTTGCTCGAACCTTAAATCTAGCAACCAGCAGCGACTATGATCTGGCGCGGGCGTATCACAAGCTTTCTGATCTCCAGGACGCCATCGAAATTCGCCCTAATAAAGATCAAACCTGCCCTACATCAGAGGCTATGTTTGTCTACTTAGAGATGCTCGCTTTCCGGCACTTCGTCATGCATCACCGTCAGCATCTCCACTCGACCGCAATCAAGGACACCTCAGCAGCCGACATTGAGCATCTCCAGCAGATTTGTGCCGCTATTGCCTTGAAGTCAGAGCTTCGAGTGACGCCACTCGATACATGGCTTACAGCCAGCAACATCCATCAACTGGGCTCAGACTTCCGAGAAGAAATAGTCTCTGCTGTACGTTCCGCAACCGGCATTGACGGCCGAGTGGATCTCAACGCGGAACGAACACAATGGTTGCTTGCTTGTTACATATCCAGAACTTGGGGAACGGATGAGCCGAATGCCCCGTTACTTTCTATTTGCGACGTCATTTGCGCTTTCTGCTCATTCCACTACGAGCAGAAAGCAGGTACCGCCTATCAGCCATACTGGCACGGCCAAAGCACCCAAGGTAGTGATGCGCGCAGACACTTCGACAAGGGGCGAAATACGGATGACCCCTATCAGCACCAAGGTGTCATCCAAATCTACCTGAACCGATTCTTCGAGTATCAAGCTGCGTTCAAAGGGAACACACGTAGCCATCATGCATGGATGCGCTACCAAGTGGCTCGGTTAAACACGTACCTGCGCGCAGTACGGACAAATGACATCTCTGCACTCATCGACAACTTACTCCGGATCGATGACCTAAGTATCAATCAGGCTAAAGAACTCGCTGGAGAGCTCTCAAGCTCTCTTTGACGAATCCCACATCCAGACCGCGGCCCTCAAGGGTACGGAAGCGTGCGCGTTCAAAGACCGATACCACTCAATCAGCTCGCAATACTCCCCCAATCAAGCACTGGACTACTAAGTAGCCCTCCAATACTGGAGGGCTGCACCATGCTTGGCTTTTTTGCTCATGCTTATCATGCATCAAACGATAGGCGCGCCTCGGTTGCAGCAACACCTACCACACGTAGCTACGCCCGACTATTCGGTTCAAAGCCAGGCGGGTACTTGCTACGACGCCCGCCCAACGTGTCCTTGAGCAGTTGCACGCTGTTCTCCTCCGTTCGCGGTCGGCCGCGCTTGCTCGGCTCTTTGCTACTCATCCGGGACCGCCAAAAGTTGCGGGTCTTATCATTGGTCAGCTTAAGCACGCAGTCCTGCTTGGTCAGGTAGTGCAGCGCGGCGCGCAGTCCGATCATTTTCTCCCTGTCCTTGAGAGTGAGTACACCCAGCCCGTCGTACTCATACTTCTTTCGATCGACCCAACAGTTATGGTAGCTGCCTGCTGTCGCCCCGACACGAGCCATCCACGCCTCACCGAGCTGCTGAGACAGCCAGCCGCCATTCTGCTGCTCGTTGCCCTCACAGATCACCATCAGGTGCCAGTGCATGCCGCGCACCACCCCGTTCTCGCACTTGATGATGAAACCCAAGTAGTCCGGCAGGTGACGCCTGCACCATGCACTGTCGCGCAACCAGTTCAGGAAGCGGTAAATGTGCTTGTATGCTCCTGGCGCGTCGTAGTACGGGCTGTAGTACAGATCAATGCGCATGATCAGCAGCTTTGAGTGGCGCTGCGCCAAGTAGCAGATGTACTCACGAGCGCTGTCGAAGTTCGCCTGCGCTTGCTTGTTCTGTTCACGTACTGCGTTGATGAAGCGCCACGTGCCGCACGCACGACGCACAAAGCGGCAGAATCGAGCCAGCAAGAGTACCAGATCCTCTGACTGCAGCCCCTCTCCCACCTTGGAGTGACCGATGGCCCGCGCGTAGCGCTTCATGGCACGCATCAGCACAGTGGTTTCGGGGTTGAACACGTGGTTGATGTACGTTGTCGCCCACTCGTGGCGATACAGCGCACACGCACTCACGATCAGCTTCCCCAACTTGGTCAGCGCATACGCTGGCAAGGGGTCCCATGCCTTCTGACGCGAAGCCAGCCTGCAGGGCTCACCGTCACGCTGGAGAGCCTCGTACAGCTCACGCAACGTTATCGAGGTGAAGTCCTTGAATGCCGTGTCATCGGTACCGGTGAACCAGACAGCTTCCTGGTCGGTGCTGTAGTACTGCTCGGTACCAGGGACTCGCACCCGACCGTTCTGACTCACCACACGAACGCAGGTCTCAACCAGGCGTTCGCGGACCGCTTCTGCCTTAAGAATCTTTTTGACCTTAATAGCCCACGCTGAATCCGGGGCTCCCTTCTGCTTACGAATTTTCATCTTATTTCCGGGATGGAGCACCCCGCCCTGCTCCTGCGACAACTAGCCACAGTCGCGCGAAAGCGTGGACAGGGAGCGTAAAAGAGATTGACACAATGAATGACCGCCCCTGATAGCGGCTCGGCAACAAGTCTTGCCTGCGATGACATTCATGGAGTATTTGCAGGTCAAGCTTATAAACTTGAATCAGCAACGAACAAGTAGAGCGCACACTAAGTGCGTATGGATCCACCCGGACTAACATCTGCACAGATGGAGTACACAAGCAGATAGATCAGCGTGATTACCTCAAAGGACAGCTTAACTACCCAGATAGATATATGGATAGATAATCTATATATCCGAAATTCCTCTGAGGAAATTCACTGGATATTCCCATGCTGAATCCCGCCAGGCCCAAGCAATTCCTACTTCAGGCCATTAAGTCAACAATGCCGAGTTAGCGAATCGCTCACTTGAAAGCACGACGCGAAGCGACCCAGCCAAAGATTTCGCTGGCGCGCCATGCCACCGCGCGTGCGCCGATCTTCACCGGCTTCGGGAAGGAAGGATCGTAGTAACGCGAGCGCGGGTTGCAATAGGACCAGATCGACGAACGACCCAAGCCGGTGACCTCCAGAACCTGCTTCTCTCGCAAGAAGGTGTCGGGAGGGGCAGCGACGACTACCGCCCCCGGCGCACCCGCGGGCTGGTCCATCCGCGCGCCATGAACGCCCGAGAGGCGCACTTTCGCGGTCATCACGTCGGTTGACGGAGTGCGCGGCTCCCCCAAGTTCTCGGAACTCCAAGAACCATCGAAGCCAAAGCGGGCGGGCGCATACGAACCCGTACTACGATCAACCTGACCGCGAGGAATCTTGCTGTTGTTCACAACCACCTCCTACGACGTCTATTAAGGCCGCCTCGCACTGCATGCCGGGCGGGTAGAGGCACAGGAAACCATATAGCTCGCCAAGCTAACACGGAGAAAAAATCAAGGAATTTGCAGCTTGCCAAATCCAACCGGCTTGGGGTGCGGCAATGCGCCGATCTACCGGGGCTAGCCGAGCGTCCATGCAAGGGAGCTTGCGGAGGCCGGCTCCTCCACAGGCGAGTGCTCCGAGCTATCGCTCACTTAGCGAAAGAAAACTTGGCTTTTCCCCTACGGGGTTAACTCGGCTTGTCCGATAGCGTCCAAATCCTAGCCAATGAGCCTTGTCGCCCATTCGATAGGGGTGCCCAGGTATTGCCTTCTGCAACTGAATGATTAGGCTCGAATCAACAAGCTGCATTGCGCTACCGGAGCTACCTCTTGTTCGAGTCCCCCCATCCTTTCCCTGACCACCGACCGATCTGCCCGATCGATCAGCTGCCCGATCCACTGCGTTCCGTCGCCCTGCATCTCATTACCGCCAAGCGCGTGCCGGCCGCGATCGCACTAACAGACGCACTCTCAGCAGCGGGGGCTGTCGTTCACTGCGGATTTGACTGTCGGGCGCCTGATGGTGGAGTTCTGCCAGCGACCATCAATACGTGTGCACTGACCCCAACGGCCACGGGCAAGGGGCGCTCCTACGAAGTCTTCTTCGAACAATTCATCAAGGCAAAGAAGGCGCGTGTTCGTCAGGCGCGTCAGGGAGCTGATGCACTCGATCCGCCGCTTCAGATGCGACTCCCTCGAGTGGAAACACTGATAACCCAGGCCATCAGCTTTCGTTCGCTGATGGAAACGCTGGATGGCATGGGCATGAACATGACACTCCAGCGCGAGGATGGTTCAAGCCTGTTGGAAACCGATCTTTTCAAGAAGCACACCGACGCTTTGACGCAGTTGTGGAGCGGCAATCCGCCCTTGGATTGGCAGGTCCGTGGTGCGACGCTTGAGGCCAGTGATGCGCGTGGGAGCGTGGGATTTCGGATTCAACCGGATTTGATGTACGACTATGTCGCCCGATCGGGCCGTCGTGACCGGGATGTGGGCTGGTGGCCGCGATCCATTGTGGGCTGCCACGACCCCAAAAGATTCCCGGAGAACGAGTCCTACGAAGCACCGCCTGGCAAATATGCAGCCGACGCATACCAAGCCAGAGTCGCCGACCTCATCAGTCAGATAAACGGAAACTATGACCGGGGGGATTTCAGCCGCATCCCTATCAGCCTTGATATACATGCCTCAGCGTACATGATGTCCTTGGAGCGCCAACTGATCAGGTGGGCTGAAACTGAGTATGAGGATGTTGATGATGCCGCCCGTAGAGCATGGGAGAACACCCTTCGGGTGGCGGTGGTGCTTCAGGTGTTTTGTGATCGTCCAGGGCCAGTCACGCTTGACATGGTGAAACGCGCCTGGGCAATCATGGAATGGTCACTTTCGCAGTATCGCTGGGTGTTTGTGGACGCACCCGCGAAGTACTCTGACAAGGCAATCGCAAAAGCGGAGGCAGCCGCCAAAAAACATGCCAGTGACTGGACCAAAAGACAATCCAAGCCTATTAAAAAGCCGACAACCTGGCAAAATGCTGATTTCATATTAACTTGCCTCGATAGCGCTTCGACCCACGATCGACTACATCGCACCGCCTCAATGGAGGATGTTTTCCGACTCTCCGACATGCCCAGGAAAAGGTTTGAATCCGCCTTGGAATGGCTTAAAAAAACGAATGAAGTGGAAGAATTCAAGGATGGCCACGAAACCGTATTAAGGCGCATCCTCCATCGCACCAACCGGTGGTAACAAAAGTGGAACCCTCCAGCGCCTCTTTGCCAGCTAATCCCTGCTGATGAAGAAGCAAAATGCTCCGCGGCTGACGTCCGCTCAACCTAGCCTGATGTGAAAGGAGGGAGGATCGAACAAGCTCGCTACGACCGCCGGAGTTCCGGCAAAGCGGTCCCGACTTTCTCGCTCGCCCCTCCCATGAGAATCGCACGCGACTATGCGTGCATCCGAACGAAGTTCCATCCGGTACAGAGAGTCACCTGCAGAAACACTCGCGCACATTCCCGTCTAAGGCAGTTACTTTGGGTAGCGATGCATCTAAACACATCATTCCAAGACAGCATCAGGGCAGTTCTCATGCAACTTGAACGTGACGCTCTCGGCGATGGCCCGCAGGTCGATCAGAATAGCAGTTCCGTTTGCTTCGGCCAGCCGATCCGATAAGTGACGCCGATCTTCGCCCTTGAATAAAATGTAGTCCTGATAAGGCGGCCAAGTCATTACCAGAGCATCCAAATGTTGAATGCCTCCGCGGAATAGTGGGCGCATATCTTCCCGGGAAACGATTGAGTTGGCTTGATCGAACGTCAGACCCATCTCGATCAGCTGCTTCGCCAGATGCATGAGGCAAAGATCAGTAAAACCAAAGCGCTTCCACGTCGCTCGCACAGAGTTAATGTCTGGAGCGGAAGCACTCATGCCAACAAGCGGAATCATGACACCACTTCTTCCTAGCAACCCCCGCTTCAAGTAGCTGCGAAGTCCTTCGTAACCGATGCCCACGATCTTCGCGGCAACGGATGTTGTGACGGTCGCTTCCATCTGGCACCTCAAAAAAAACGGTCTTGTTGAAACCGATATTGAACCTTGCAAAATTTGGTGTCAACAGGACCGAAATTGTGCGCGCAGGCCGATCCCCGAAGAATGGGAAAGTCCCGACCGGCTTACCTGGTCCGCTGACGCAGCGTTGGGGCTCCACTAAAGGAGTCCCGCGATGTCACGTGAACCGTTCAATGAAGAGCTGATACTGGCACGCTACTTGGAACGCCGGTTTGGCATGGCGCCCGCTGTCCCAGCAGCGCCAAAGACCAAATGGAAGCGCTTGCATACAAGGATCGCCAATGCCTGGAAGCGATGGTGGCCTCTTGTTGTACCAATCCTCTTCCGACAGTTGATCGCTGCGCTGCTCAAATGTGTTGGGAAGCTATGCTTAGCTGCGATGTCCCGCTTTCTGACGCTCGTTTGATGATCGCCACCTTACTCGCCCCCAGCTACGCCCTCCTGCTATCCCAAACAACTTGCTATTACTGCCGTGGCGCCACCCCCACGGCAGCCCTGTGGGTTCCATCCTTTCAGGAAATTGACCTACAGGATGGAGAGGTAGTGACCTCTGACGAGCCGGCCCTACTGAAGTCGGTGGAAGCCTTGGACTCACAGGCCCAGCTCTTCATTCAAGCCCGGGCGCCTTGGCTTCGCTTGGAAAAAAGCCGCACGGCGGGTTTTGCATACTGGGCCAACCATTGTCAGACATGTGGCGCACTTCAAGGCGATCACTACCTTTTTGGGGTAGATGGGCCCTATGGACTGAAGAGCGAAGAGCAGCTGATGACATTGGATAGGTCCGATGGCTTCGGATCGTTGGAAGCCATTGCTGTCGCGCTGAGATAGACGGCATCTCACCCAGGCGACAAGGCATAGGCGCGTTCAGCCAGCAGACGCTAGCGACGGCTGACTGAATCGCGCACGTGCTCTCCTCATTCGTGTTTGCTAGCTACCTCAGTCAACTTCCCGTTATGAAGAACGTAGCTGACATTCTTCTCCACCGATGGACAGCAGGTGGCATCGTCAGGTCCCTGTACCAGGGTCTTGATCGCAACCGTTCCTTCTTGGACCGTGAAACCCTGAACGCCCTCACCGTACCCGGACACCGGCAGTGAGTCGGCATATGCCAATGCGCCAGCCTCTCTTACAAAGACAGCCAGATGCGTTGCGTAGGCGTTACCACCAGTGGTCGCCTCCAGTACGAACAACACGGCCTTATCGCTGACACCGTCGCCATTGAGGTCACCTTCAGCGAACTTCCTCGCTTCAACGTTCTCATCCGCCTGATCGAAGATGAAAGCCTGCCGAGCCAGTGCTTCATTGATGACGCTTTCATCCGACGCAGCTACTGAGGGCTCTGCTGCGACCTGGGGCTCTGCCTGCGCAGGTGCGCAGCTGATCGCCTCCGCCTGTGCAGCCGTCAAACCTGCCGGCACTTCGCATCCGGCTAGGTTGATGTCACCGGCCTGGGTGAGAGCCGCTTCCTTCTTGCAACCTACAAGCGCCAGTACGGCCAACATGGCTCCCACCAACATACCTACCTTCTTCATACCCTCTCCTAGAGTCGTTTTGGAAAAAACTAACCACGCGCATGGAGTGGGCGTGCTTGTGCACGCCCGCTATCTTCCTTCACTACCGCATCAGTTCCTCTTGTCTGATCCGTCACAGACCCAGCAGTCCGGATCCAGACCGCGAGCGATCTTGTCAGCCCGAATGCTCTCCTGCTCCGCCTGATACCTCGCCTCGCGCTGGGCCGGCGTCAGCAGGCGCACTGCGTTGTATCGCTTCTCCGCCTCTGTAAGCAGAACATCCTGTTTGGGCGTCAGAGTGAAATCATCGCTTTCCGAGATCGAGCGATGTAGCGCCCACATTTCTGGTTCCGTCAGGTATTCCGTGCCGTCTTGCAGATAGTGGGTCTGTGAGACCAGCTTTCCGCCCTCGTACAGGCCCCGCTCCGAGACGGCTCCGTTCTCTTCCCAATAGGCTTCCCACAGCCCTACAGGCACACTGCCTTTGAAGTTGGCTTTTACTTTGACTTGACCATTGAGGTAGTAGCTGATGGCTTCTCCCTCC
This sequence comes from Stenotrophomonas sp. STEN022, assembly GCF_056760155.1. Taxonomy (NCBI): domain Bacteria; kingdom Pseudomonadati; phylum Pseudomonadota; class Gammaproteobacteria; order Lysobacterales; family Lysobacteraceae; genus Stenotrophomonas; species Stenotrophomonas sp. STEN022. The sequence continues at coordinate 22,174 of NZ_JBRREG010000020.1, read as the reverse complement.
AGGCCATTGTTCACAGCCATCGCTTGGTAGGATAGTTGCCCCGGCTTTTCGGCGAAGTAGATCTTGATCGGCCCTTCCACGCGGCCGTTCTGCATCGTCAGGATGACACCAGGACTGCCCGTCTTCGTATGGAATACTATCTCCCCATCCAGACCGCCGTCCGTCCGCTTGCCTTCGTAGGCGACAACCTGAGACTGCGGATAGCGGCAGATGTACTTGCCACCTGCCAACCCTTCTTCCACCTCCACATCGCAGACATAGTTCAAGTTGCCCAGCAATGCGGTCATGCTGGTGGGCTGATTGGTGTTCAGGTTCTGAAGGATTGTCCTCAGAGAGCCCAAGAGCGGTTCGAGCTGCTTGTGCGGTACACCGGTCACACGTCCATCGAATGGCTCGTTGGAGCCTGATTCATAGATCTTGCCGTTACTCAGTTCTGCGTTGCGCCAGTCCAGGACAGGTTTGCTGCATCCACCAAGAAGAAGGGCAGCCAGCATGGCTGCAGCGTAGTTGATACGTTTCATGAAATTCCTTGTATGTATGGGCGGGTGGCCGACGCTCGGCCGCAGGAGTTATCCAGCGGTCTGGTCGGCGCTCTATTTCTTGAACATGGCGCCAAGATCCGTCAGCGGTTTCGACACTGGCCCGCTGCTGCAAAGAGCCGGTCGGAAAGATCGGGTGGCGGAACACTCTGCTTCTCGATAGCCAGCAGCCCCTGTTCTCCGTAGTGTTCCTGCAGCTTGTCAAAGGCACATTTACAGCTTGACTTCGGCGCTCCGCCGGCTACGCAGTTATCGACAAACTTGCCGCGCAATTTGTCGAACTCGCTGCTGCACGCACTGAGTGCTAGAACGACCATCAGCATTGGGATAAGTACTGGTTTCCGAAGACTCACGCCTATCGCCTCTTCACCTGCTCGAGGAAGGCGAAAGCCACCAAAACTCAAACCACAGCGCCGATCAGCTTTCCGTGGGAAGGGAAGACCTCTACCGGCGAGGTCAGGCCCTGTCCTAAGTTGTAGAAGAAGCCCTTGTACGCTTAGCGGCCCCGCATATCGAAACAGATGGCCGCGGTGCACAGGCACGTCGTACAGGCCTTTCAGGTACCTCATGTCATTCCCCTGTTGGTTGAGATCAGTTAGTTTCTTGCAGGTAGTGGCTGACGGCTCTGAACAGCCGTCTCAGGTCATCGGCGTTGGGAACACTCAATGTGATGAAGGGCTCGCCATGGATCCGGATGTGCGCACCGTGGGCGGTGATCTCGGTCAGACAACCCAGTAACCGGATCTCAGCCTGCTCGAACTTGGCCTTACACCGAATCTGGGCCTCGGTGATAAGCACGCCTTCCCTGGCACCGCCGAACACGGTGTCGTCGATGAGCACGACAACGTCCTGGGCCCGCAGCCTCTCCCCGTAGCTGTCCAGGGCTCCCTGGAGCTTTTTCCTTGGGATGTTCGGAGCCAGGAACACGCGTTCGAAGGGCTCATTGCTGAACTCGAGTCCCTCCAAAGCCTGCTTCAGCGAGCGGGGAGGGGGAGACTCCGGAGCCTTGGTTCGTGGAGCCTCTGGCTCGGGGCTGGGTCTGGCTGTGGCTCGGGAGCTGTCAAATCGCTCCCGTTGGTCCGGATCTTTAAGGATGGCGTAGGCCTTGTTGATGGCCTGCATCTTGGCCGTGGCCCACGCCACGGACGACGCGTCTCCCGCGGCGTAGCGATCAGGGTGGTACTGGCTTCGCCGACCCTTGTAGGCCAGTTCTATTTCCCAGAGCGGCGCCTCGGGGCGTACCCCGAGGACTTCGTAGTAGTCCTCTTGTGACATTTGGATATCTGTCAATCCTTAGGCGCACGCGCCTCTTGAAAGGTCTGATTGGTTGCTACGGGATCGGCTAAACAAGATCACCACCCCTACTGTTTGCCATAATGGCAAATGTGATGCGATGATGAAACAGGCAGACTTGGACACCGCTTGCTTCGTGCCGTTTCCATGCCTGCTCCATCCATTCCCAAATCCGTCTTTGGTCGTCGCCTGCGCGCGGCCCGACTGGAAGCTGGGTTGAGTCAAGCTGACTTGGGGGCTGTCTTGGGCTTGGAAGATTCCAATAGCGCCGCACCACGTATCTCGCGCTACGAGTTGGGGTTACGAGATCCTGATCCCAAAACCGCTGAAGCATTGGCCAAGGCGCTCGGCGTTCCTGTTGCTTACTTCCACGCCACATCCGACGTCTTGGCAGAAGTCATCCTTCTCGTCGCACGTCTTCCAGCATCAAGACAACAAGCCGTCCTGCACTTGATCAAGGACTACACAGAAGGCAAGTCCCCTCCTGCGGGTTAGGGGAAGAGTGGGAGATCCTGCCCTTCGTGATCTTGAGCCTCCATCAGGTATCTCCCAGCTCGCAATCTAAGCCGGCTGGCGGCCTCTCTAGCCCGCGCCTTCATCCGCCAGTTTCCATCGGCAGCTGAGCGCTCTACCTCCCGTGCCTGTCGGTCTAGATCAGCCGCTTTGGCACGAGCTATTGCCGCTCTGGTCGATGACCAGGACGTCTCCGCTTCCTTCATGCTGTTCTCCTAAGTATCCGGGTCTTCAGATCTGCCCGAGCTGAGCCATCGAGGTGCCTTGGCTCGCCGACACCACAAGGTGGTCGACGACCCTCACCTCCACCATCGCCAATACTTCCTTCAACCGCTTGGTGATGGCTCGATCCGCTGCTGACGGCTCGCAATGTCCGCTAGGGCGGTTGTGAGCCAGTAGGACCGCTGCTGCGTTCAGGGCCAAGGCACGTTGGACGACAATTCGCGGATGGATCTCAGCCCCGTCTATGGAGCCTGAAAACAGCCTTTCTACGGCGATCAGGCGGTTGCGGGCATCGAGGAACGCCACCTCGAAGTGCTCGCGGATCTCATGCCCTAGACGCAGGCGGAAGAACCTGCCGGCAACATCCGGATCTCCCAATAGAAGGCCACCGACCATTGCTCTGCTCTCAAGAATTTCCAATGCTTGGGAGAGAACGGAGCTGTCACGTTCGTTCAAACCGCAAGGTGGCTCTGCTAGGCGTTGCTTCTGCAGCGAGACGTTCATGCGGCTTCCCCTAACAGTTCCTTCCACGCCTTCTGCTTTAGCAAGGCACCTTGGCCGAACCAGGCTGCATCCAAGCGGTTCTCCGTACTCTGCGCCCGGCGATGGTGGTCCACGAACTCGGTGATACTGTTGAGGAGACCGAAGGCGGTGCCCTTGCTGGTCTTCAAGCAAGCTCCTCTCCCCTGCCCGTCGTACAGCGCCCGCACCTTGGCTACAGCCTGCTCATTCACGACTGCCTTCCCATTCTGAGGAGCCGGATACGTGAGCAAATTCCGTAGCACCCCATCGACCGAATCAGGGTTCACAGGTGTCTCACAGAGGATCCGCATCCGCTCCACGAAGCCATGCCAGCCCTCAACCGCAACACCCAACTGGCTCTTGACCTTGTCAGCATCGAAGGCACTGCGGTGCGGGACCTTGATGGCTCCGGTTCGATCCCCAACGGCGATCTGCAGGGTGTTGTTACACACCACGCGAACTGAGGTGAACTGGGCGGTGGTAGCCAGCGTTCCGTCACAGGCCGTGGCGAGAAGAAGGTACCCATTGACCTGATCCTGTCCCTTTAGGGCCACACCCTGCCCAGTACGGGCCAATGCCCAGAACTTCCGCCCGCCGCGAAGAACGCCTGCCGTTTCCAGCTCAAAGCCGCTGTACCGCGTCAGGTCGCGGTAGAACTCAAGGATCTCCCGCGGCTGGACCACTTGATAGCGCTTGGACACCACGGCCAGCGGTCGCTTGGTGTCAGAGCGATAAAGCACCTTCTGCCCGGGGAATGCCCTCACCGGATACTGATCCTCAGCCTCGGCGGCGAATCGCACTTCAGCCTCCTCCAATGACCAATTCATACCGGCGCGCTCGCGCCATACTTCAATGGACTGCCCTGGAGCCAACTGGCTTCCGATGCCATGCCATGGGACTTGGCCCGCATAGGCCATGGTTTCAACGTAATGCATCTCGGTCTCCTTTCATAAACGGCATAACGCACAAGGCCCGGACAATGCCGGGCCTTGTGCGTCTATCTGGATTATTGGTTTAGTCGTAGGAATCGCGACCGAACTGGTCGGGACGGGTGAACGAACAACGGGCTACGGCCGACAAGATGGCCGCAGCCACAATGAAGACGCAGTAGAGGAACTCGGACTTATCTTTCATATCTTGTACTCGAAGCGATACGCCTATGCGAGGCGCACACGCAAAGCAGGAGGATCCTGCTTCAGCGTAGTACTAAGGGTCTGAAATAAATTCAAATAGAAGATAGGTCAAGCGATTACCATGGAACCGTCGGTACGGTGACCCATCCCCACCGGCATTTCCAGGGGACATGTGGGACAAAGAATGACAAAGGAATGGGCCCCGTCGTGGGTGGGCCGGCACGTAACGGGATCATCGGAGTGGCGCTTGCGCTTGGAGGGTTTGGAGCTCTCCTTCGTCCTCGACGGCCGCACCCATCGGGTCAACGTAGAGGACGAAGCCACTTACCGCGTCAACGCCGGCACCTTCTGGACCGACATCACGTTTCACCCGGGGCAGAACCGGGAAGTGAAGGCCGATGGATTGCCCAACGCCCAAGGTGCTACCTTGGTTCAGGCGTTGAGCATTGCATTGACGGAGAAGCGCCTGCGCGAGGACGTGGAGCTCCTCAAGGGCGAGCAGCGCACGATGAATACATGGCTGGACTACAAGGCAGAACAAGAGCAAGCCTGTTCGGAGCGGCGCCGCTGGTTCACCCATGAGCAGCAGGACGACGTCCTGGCGGCCGCCCTAGGGTTGATCCTGCCGCCCTTCGGGCTCGCTTGAAGAAGCCGGGCGTGGCGGTCCGGCTGGGGCCGACGGCCCAAGCGATCGAGCGCTCGTTGGCTGCATGGGAAACCGACCACCGCCCAGCCTGGGCCGCGCTTAACGCCGCCCACGTGGAACACGAGTTGGTGGCCTGCAAAGACTTGCTGGACCGGGTGGATAGCAAACCGCTCACCCCGGAACAAGCAAGGGCAGTGGTGTGCTTCGACAACCGCGTGCAGGTGGTGGCCTCGGCCGGCTCGGGCAAGACTTCGACGATGGTCGCCAAGGCGGCTTATGCCATCCACCGCGGGTTCGTGGCACCCAAACGGATCGTCCTGCTGGCGTTCAACAAGCAGGCCGCCGAAGAGCTCAAGGACCGCGCAGCCATGGCGTTTGAGCGCCTGGGCATGGCGGAGGTGACGGGACACTCCAGCCGGTGTCCAACTTCCCTTGCCGCTCAGGCCCTTACGCGCCCGGGCACCCGCCTTAGTGGGTCCAAGGGACGGTCCAACAGGGCGATGATAACGCAGGTGGGCCTGGCAAGCCTGCCAATCAGGGGATGGGCTGGCGCTTAACCGGCACGGTCATCAAGCGACGCAGGCCTGCTGGATTTCAGGATCTAGCTGCTCGGCCGGCAGTCGGCTGAGCTCTCTGGCGAGGTTGACCTTGCGCGTAGTCATCGCAACTTCCAGCAACACACTATCCACAGGCTTGCCGCGCGCGTCCTTCCACCAGTTCAGCACATCCACCATGTGGAACAGTTCCAAGCTGCCCTCATGAACAGCGATGGGGAACTGGCTATCTGCCATGCTGGTCTTGCGGACATTTTGTCGGCTGCACCCAATGAAATCAGCGATGTCCGACAAGCCAACCAAATCGGGTTGTGCCTCAATTAGGCTCGCACCAGGTATCGCCTTGCGCACATCGGCCAACGCACTGACCATCGCTTCCGTAGCGGAGCTTGCCGAGCGCATAAATTCCAGCGCAATACGGCCCCTCTTCCCAAGACCAACAAGCGCGTCATCACACCCGGCAGCCTCCAAGCTGGCCACGTAAGCCTCGGGGTCGGCGTCATTGTCCGGCAAGGAAAATTTCAGGATGAACTCATAGTCATTCATTTTCATCTTCTTGTTCAGCTTGTGGGACGGCTTGGGCTGCTTGCGCTGCTTGGGCAACTCTGGCGGCCTGAGCGGCGACACATCGATCAACCCGAGCGCGAAGCTGCTTGGCGTGATTACCAGCGTTTTTTGGTGTTGACCAAATACTCGTCTTGCACCATTCACCGCAGGGAGCGCACGGTGTAAGTTTGTTAGGGCAATACATCACGCCCCAATGCGATCGGTTGTCCTCCACTCGCCAGCCATTAGCTTCGGCATGCTGCAAAGCATCCTCCACTTCCGATTTCGGGTGTTTTCCTCGCGCCGCCATTCTTGCTCCTTTTTAATGTAGAGGCGCCCATCTTGGTTGTCAACTGACAACCAGCCTATGAGCATGAAACCCTAGTGCCAGATGGACGCACCCGCCGTCTCAGCATGATGTGAGACACAGTGAGGCTGATTGTGCATCTATAAATATCAGTCCCGTCGGTTGTCATGCGAAGCTTAACGCCTTCACGGAACGGGGGGGGCAAATGGAATTTATCGGTAAGCCGATCACCGGCAACATGCTGCACAACATCCACGTCGGCGCCATCACGGAGTGCGCCGAAGTCAAAACCGCGGTAGCGTATGCGACCAAGCCAGTCGGCGACATCCTTCTATTCGAAGACTGCTTTGCCAAGGGGAAAAAACTGACCTTCTATGGCCGTGTTGACGGGTCTTGTCCAATCGATCTTCGCATCTTGGAATGGTTTCTTCGGAAGAGCTCGCCAAATGCGATCTGCAACCTCGTGCCCCATTGGCTTCATGCCAAAGTGATCTGGTGGGTAGGCCAAGGTGCCTATATCGGTTCGGCCAACCTCACTGACCGTGCTTGGTTCAAGAACTTCGAAGCTGGCGTCTACATCACGCACGAGGAACTCGAACAGTTTGGCCAGTTGCTCCAATTAGAGGCCTTCTTCGATGGCTTGGCTCAAAAATGCATGCCCCTTGACCAAGAAGAGTATGACCGCCAAATCAAGCAGCAGAAAGCGCGGGAAGACCTTCTCGCGAAGTTAGGAAAGATCGAGTCCGAATACGAGGACAATCACTGGCGCCTGAAAGATCGGTCTCCACCGATCGCCGTCGTGCCCACCCGAAAGGCCAGAGATAAGAAGATTGCTGAGTTTAGGGACGAGTGGGCTTCTACGCTTACGCTCATCCGTGCCATAGGAGCTCGCGTGGCAGCTGACGAGAACCGGCCTTCTTGGATCTCCTCCGAGGTGCCACAAGGCGTCCAAGGCGATCAGTTCCTTCATGCCTATTACTACCAAGTCGTGCGGCCAAATATGGAGAAGGATGCCTACGAGCGAGACTTCCGGAACAACCGTCTGAGCCCGGAGGCCGCACTTAAAAAGGCGCTAGCTTGGTGGAAATCCGGTGCCTACAAACACGAGCACGAGGAATGGACTGTCTACACATCCGCCCCATTGCTCAGCCAGCTTCTAGCCCGTGGGAATATCAACAAGTTGACAGAGGCTGAGTGGGTAGAGGCGCTGACTCATGTCTACGCTTTTGGCGACCACGCGGCGAAGATCAACAACGCCTTTCTCGGACTTGGGTCTGATCCTGGCAGCGCAGCCAAAGGAGTCGCCCTGGCAAAGATGCTTTGGAACCAGAAATCCGGAAACGGCATGTCTGCTCCCGAAGTTCTGGATTACGTTATTTGGGGGTCCGGAGACGTTGCCGAACGCATCTGGATGGCAAGTCATGAGGCCGACTACAAGCTTCCTCATATCGGCGCCAACATCTTGGGCGAGATCGTCGGCTGGGCAAGACCCACTGAATTCCCACCAAGAAACTCGCGCACAAGCAAGGCGCTTCGGGCACTTGGGAATGATGTAGAGGTTGTGGTTTAGTCGGACTTCGCAGGTTGTCAATCGCTGCGCCGCGGCGGCAGTGATGCTACTGCCAGAATGGATGTGCTGCCCAATCGTCTGGGCAACCCATGCTTGCAATTTTGATCTTGGAGCAAATTCCCGCCGGGAAGCTTGATAGGTGCTCTGACACTCGTTCAGCCCACCCTGAGTCTGGACAGACTGTGGACATCAGATGCGAAATCACGCACAGCGTTGCGTAGGGACGGCTCGCGTCCAAAGACCTCAATACTGCACCAGTCGCCCCCATCTGCCCTTCCCTTGGAAGGGTGGGCATATCCACCATGTTGCGGTTCCACAGTCGGCTATGGTGCGCCACGATATTTCGCACATAGTTGATCGTGCGCATCCAGGACTTAGCTAAGTGGGGATGAGGGATTTGAAAGCGGCGTGCCAGTCCCAGTTGATCCGTGTAACGCATTCCAGAATAGAAGTGAGACAGCATCCCAAAATCCCACACTTCGATCACAACCCATATAGGCAAGGGCAAGCCATACTTCGAGCGATAGTGCGCCACGAATTCTTCTTTTGACTTATCTACCTGACTTGCCTGCTTCACCAACCAACGATCATGCCTCGAAGGCAGATCCTTGGCATCTGGCTGTTGGCTTTCTTTTTCTCTTCTGGTGAAATTTCCGTCCAGCAAAGACACGTCTTCCTGGGCAAAGGCGGAATGACGGCCGAGCTCATATGCAACATCAACTCGCATTGCTACTTCTATGCGTTCGATTGCATCCATGAGCAACAAACGGAGCTTCTTGTCGAAGAGATAGAGTTCAACCGCGCCCTCAAAGGTGGCGTCATCTTCGAACTCATTCCCCACCTGTCGAATGGTGGTCTGCGTGCTTGGATCTTCAACAACAACCAGTTTGCGCATTGGATACCAATACGCACTCAGCCGGTAATATCCAAGTTGACAAAGATGGGAAAGAGCAGCTTGGTCGTCGGCGACCTGCAAGCCGCGCTCTTTCAGTCGGTCCAGCTGCTGCTGATACGTAAGATGCGTGCCACCATACGTCGACATCGCCGCCCCCAAAAAAGAAAACCCGGCCTTATGCCTTTCGACACAGGGGACCGGGCCGTGTTACCAGCAAGTCTAGGGGTAGGCCTGGCGCGAGTCAACTGCCCCCGGTCGGCCCCGCCCCGTGAGACCGGACGCCTCTATCCTTAGCCTCAACGGCCTAGGAACGGGGTCAGGAAGCGTTTCGGACGAACGAGGGTCTCGCTCTGTGCGACACACGGGCTGCAACCTTGTCTGACTAAGGAGCTGACCATGACCCGCGACGATGACCTAATTAGAGCCCTGATGCTGGCCCTTGAACAGGCCAATAGCTACGTCAACGACAACCTGGTCGTTGAGGGTTACACCCGAGACCAGGTCGCCTATCACCTCGGCCTCATTGTCAGGGCTGGCTATGCCGAGGGCCCACAACCTCGCTACTCATCCAGTGGGAGCGATCCAACCATTCCCCTATTCGTCGTTGTAAACCGTCTCTCGCCTGCTGGCCACGACTTCATTGCCTCCCTGCGCGACGACACGGTATGGGCCAAGGTCAAGGAGCGCTTGGCCAAGGTCGGCGGAACAGCAAGCTTGGACATCATCGGCCAAGTCGGCGCCTCTATTACGAAGCAAATGCTTGGCCTCACCTAGGAGCCGTCATGTCTCAATCCGACACTGAGGTGCAGATGCAGATGATGTTCATGCACCGCGTATTGCGCGCCCTTGTTCAGTCCCATCCGCGTCGCCATGCACTGATCGACGCTTGGCAAACCGAGTCAAGTGAAGCGCTGGCACACTTTGGAATTCAACGCATTGGCATTGGTGCCACTGATGAAGTGGAACGTGCCGCAGAGAAAGCCTTCTGGCAGTGGAATTCGCTTATCCGCGAACTGCCCGAGCCCAACTAGGCTTGAAGCTCAACTATTGCCTGGCGCTCTTTCGGAAAGCTTCCAAGGTGAGGCGTCACGCAGTTCAATCAAGTGCTCTGGCTCTGACATACACCAGGCATAGGAGCCCCACGCGAGCTCGGAGACCCCCTTCTTGAAGGGTGCATTGCCACGATCCTTGTAGGCGGTGAGGAAGGCCAGCGTTGAGACCTCGAAGCCGGCTTCCAATGCGATCGCAGTCAGCGCTTTCTTCCTCGTTTCGGTAATCGGACCATCGGTCGCGACGACTTCAACGAACACCACGAGCATATCCGCGCCGTTTTCCTGCGAACCCAGGTCAACCAGGATGATGTCGGGGAGTGTTTTTGAGGGATCGATTTTCAAGCCCAACTTCTTGGCCAGAGCATCGTCTTGCGCCACCACCTTGTTGCCTGACTCAGAGAGCCAGAGAACAGCGGGCTCCTTCAAAAACCTAGGCGCGAAGTCTTCAACGACAGCTTTGGAGATCACGCTGGAAGGGCCAGGACTTAGCGACCTGGTTCCCCCGTTGGGGAAAGAAACCGAGACAGCATCTTTGGATGCACCCGCTCCGCTCTTGACTAGGTGAACACGGGCAAGCGCCGCTTTGGACAAATGGGCTTTCTGCCAATCCGCAATGGCCGTGGTCAGTGCTTCGCCTTGTAAATCTGGATCGAACAGCGCCGCGAAGGCCGCGTTGAGCGCATAGGTAGGCTTGGATGATGTGGGCGGTATACCTGCGAGCTGAATAACTGCGCGACAAGGGATAAAACCCTCTCTTAACGTCTCATCGCGAACTGGCTCACGGCTGTTATTGGCATACCAAGTGTTTGCTGGCCGCACCTTCTTGTTAGAAAGAGAGACTTTGATCCATTCACGCCGACTCTCATCATCAAGAAGCGCGGCCTGTGCGTCGGACATATCGGTGATCTGGCTGGGCCTGAGCCAGTGCCCAGCCCCCTCGACTGCACCCGAGTAGAAGAAGACAAAGACCGATCGCGCGGCCATCTCACGGATGACATAGTTTCGATGTGCCGTGCCTTCCGGAAAAATCAGTGGCAATCGCTCGGCGATGAGTTCAATCGAAGGAACTTTGGGCAGACCCACTTCATAGCACCCCATAGCAAGTGGCGATGACCATCTCAACCATCTCAGTTGACCCCCCATTTTTTACCAGAAGGTCAAGCTGGCTCAGCTCCTTTACCGACGGGAGCGGGAGCGCGTTGATCTCATACGCCGAAACGGCAACGCTACCACTAATACAGCGGAACACGCGATCCAAGGTTCGGCTATTGAGCAGCGCCTCGATGGTTTCCAGGGAAATAGGCGCTTTCTTTGGCGCTATGGCATACACCATGTTGAGATGGTTCTCGACGATGGCGCCGCCATGGATATCCAAGAATTTCTGAGGCACCGCAGCGGCCACGAGACGTCGCCCCTGCTCCTTAGACGTCGTTCGCTGAACAAGGATGCAGGGCCGGTCCAGCACCAAGTGCTCCTGGTTCTTCTCCAAGACGAAATAGGGAACATGGTTCCGCCGCTCAGCGCTGAATTCGAAGCCCATCGTGCTAACGGACTCCGCCCAGATAAGAGGCAGCGTCTTATCTGTCCGAATGTTGCTCAATTGCTTCTTGTATCGGTTCCACACGAGAGGACCCGTGGACACCGCATAACCTAGATCACTGAGCCTGGTTGGCAGGCACGCGAGTATGCGCAACAGCTCCGCATCGCTCCGAGTGCGTGGCAGCAGCCAGGGACCGCCCGTCTTATCGACTTGAACATCCCAGATCGGTTCCACCCGCGCAGCGTTGAGGCCCTGGGGGACAAGGGCAGAGACCCTTGCCGGCGCGCCACCACTGCGGGTGTAGGTGGCGAGCAACGTCTCCTGAAGGACGTCGTCAAAAACGCCATGGCGATCCGATACGAAATCGAAGGCGACAGGCGAGGCCTCCGTAGTCAGCAGCTGGCGCAATGCTTTGAAATACTGCCCCCCCAAGAAGGATGTGGGGGTCAAATAGGCCACAACGCCGGTTGGCTTGGCCAGCCGCAGCGCCAAATCAGTGAACAACCCATACAGGTTTGCATGCCCGTAGAGGGAGCGCGCGTAGCGCTCGCGCATCGATGGGGAGAGCTTCAAGCGGCCATACGGCGGATTGCCGATCACTAGGTCGTAAGTGCCCTCCGGCTGTGGATTGAGGGCATCGGCGACCACCACGACCTCCGTCAGGCGGCGCTTGGCCAACACACAGATTGGGATCACTGCTGCATCCAGCAAGACCTGCGTCATCCAGGCAGCGAACGGATCCAACTCCACCCCTCGCAGACGCTTGCTAAGGCTGCGAACGATCCAATCAGGGGAGGCACCTTCGGATTTGGCCACCATACGAAGCGCCAACGGAGCCAAGAACGCTCCTCCGCCACATGCTGGGTCAATTGCACTACCGCGCGAAAAATCGAAGCCTGCAGCTTCCGCCAAATCAAGAAGGCGAGCGACCAACGGGGGCGGGGTGTAGTAGGCGCCCATTTCTGACCTGATCGAGTCCGGCAACATCACCGTGTAGATCGATCCGATGAGGTAGCCCGCATCCTCCGTTGGAAACTCGGTGATCAAGGCGCCAATGCTTTCTGCCACGCGCCGAACATCTGCTGGCAGGTTGGGAAGAACACTTGGGGCGGGGCGGATCTTCATCGTCGTCCCATGCCGCTCGACAAGCTTATCCCAGTAGGTATCGATTACTACTGCGCAGAACCCGCGAGCATGCGCCAGACGGTTTTTCTCCGTCTTCTTGGACTCAGCATAGCCGCGCGCCATCGCCTTGCAGGCGTGATAACGGTCAAGCGGCGACCGATCTGTCTCAGTTGGTGGCAATGGCGCTGGTAGGGTCATGGTCAGATTGCTTGTTACTTGTGAACGGGGCCAACGCACCGGACCCGAGAATTTTACACGGGATAGGACTGTCGGCCGAGGCCGAGACCGAATCACACCATCTTTGCCGCTCAAAAGCTGAGACCCTCGTCTACGCCACACTAGCGCAGCGGTGGAGGCAGCCCTTCAGCTGTATCCCAAAAACCCAAAGCGGATCGCAATATTTGGCCAGACCCGCAGGCAGCAGGTCAATGCCGTAGGACACATAGTGATCGTCGGTGACCCGGGACGTCCGACTTCGAGTGATGCGGCTAGATCAACGCCAACAGCGCCTTCCACGCCACAACCTGCTCCATCTCGGACAGGAATATCTCGCGCCGAGTGCGCTTGCGTCGGCCTTGTTGTTCGGCGTCGCCAAGCTCAAGTTGGTGCTGAATGTTAACGCGGCGAACGAAGCTGACCGTGCTTATGAGCATTTCTTCCAGATCATCTCGGCTCTCGCTAATGCAGCGATCCCCGCCGCGTTACACGATCGGAAGTTACTGGAGATACGCGCCGGCGATGCCCCATTGCTCGTCAACGGCTATGCGATTGCGCTGCGGCGCATTGAATGGCCGAGCGGCATCCAGGGCGGGCACGAGCTTGCTTTCATCATCGAAGTTGCGGATGGGCCAACTTCCGCCACAAATGCTGCCAGTCCTGCGCACACGTAACCTGGCTGAGGTAACCATTTCGTGCCGTATCCGGAAGCATGCGCTAGGGAAGGTATGAACAACTCCAGTCCAGCGCTTCAGCGACATGCAATCCAGCCAGATTGAAGCTTGCTGGAACGAAGACTCAATAACTTTCCGGATGGCGAAACGTTCAGACCGTCCTTAGGAAGGTCCTCACATCCCTGCCGGCCCGAGACGGCGCACCAAGAACCCGTCCCCCGTCCAAGAAACGGTGCAACGAATGTGCTTCGGGGATCCACCGAAGCAAGCAGCGCCGATCTCCGCCAATTTGGGCTTCGAATGGTCGAAAGTCTGTAGATTCATATCCGATGCGGATGCTGCCAGATAGTCCGCCAATCGGATCATCGGATCCAGATGATTCTGCCCCTGCCTGTCAGGCTCTACGTGCATGATCCTGGGTTTGTCCAACAGAAGCAGCGCACCATCAGCCGAAGGCATGCGGCTCCCTTTCATCACGTAGAACATAAACGCAGCAATATCCCAGACGACGCCGTCGTGGCGATCCAGAAGCGCATCCCGATCGGAGACCCAACTCGCAAACTCCGGCTCGGCGGCCTGATCGAGATAGTCCAGGACAACAGCTGCGTACGTGGCGACCAGGAATACCTGCCGAGCTAGCTTCGCGTTCCCCTTGCGCTGCAACTCTGCGGAAAACCGCCTGAATCGTTGTCGCGCCTGTGCGAAGTACGGATTTGTGTGCCCGGCGTTCGCGCACATGGAATCCGCCAGTCGTTCGAACTCCTCCAGCCCTCCAATCATCTCGCCAACGGAGGCGTAACTGGCCAAGAAGCGATCCCCGTCATCAAGGACAAAGGTGAAGCTGAATGCAACCGGCGAATTGAGATATCGGATCAGTCCCGGCGCTGCCGATCTCGTGTGCTTGATATCGGCAGGTGCCTGACTATCGATATAGTCGAGGATGGTATCCAGTCTGTCGTGGTGAAACAGCACCACGAAGGAAGCCGTGTCATGTCGATCCGGATCATCGAAGACGTAGTCCGAGATGAGATGCCACGCCGCGCCTCGCGGCAACGCGTACACCCAGTTAGAGACTGCCTGCTTCGCGCTTTTGTCCAGCACTTTGGTCAGAGCGACCATGAGGTCAAACATGGAAAGAGGACCTTTTCGTCTGGGAAGGCCTGCCGCACCGTGCAATGGGTCGAGTAAGCGTACGCCGATTGCCGCCTAAATGTACGAGAGCTTCAGGCCTGATCGCAGACTTGGAGGACGCGATCCATCCAGGCGCTCTGCCCAGCGGTCGCCCACGCAGTGATCGGGCCGAGGCCTTGGATGAAACGAAGGGATGCCAGTTGATCGTCGCCTTGCGGCCAGTAAGGTCCGTCCGGAGAGAACACGAAGTGATCCCCCTGAAGGGCCCCGCAAGTGGTGCAGTGATGGACCAAGTAGGTTAGTTCCGAGGTCCGGGTGGGTGCGTAGCGCAACCACGGGGCGTGACTAGCCACGAAGTTTGCGGCGCTTTCGTCTAGGTGCTGGATGTAGTGCAGCAAGGCCCCCCACCTTGCTCCACCATACGGTAATCCCCCCGCAGATTAGCTGACGCCAAAAGTGGAATTTTCTCGTACCCTTTCCTGAGGAGGTTCCATGAAGACATCCCGCTTCACCGACAGTCAGATCATTGCCGTGCTTAAACAGGCCGAGGCCGGCACGCCCGTGCCGGAACTGTGCCGCCGACGCCCCCCCGGCCTGAGTAGAGGTCGGGTTTAGAGTCCTGTTTTGATCTTATCTATCTTCGCCGCCAGCTGCGCGGCGTACTGGGCAGGTGTCATTCCGCCGAGTGCTCTTTTGGGTCTTTCTTCGTTGTAGTCACGTCGCCAGCTTTCGATGCTGGTACGGGCATGGAGCAATGTTGGGAACCAGTGTTCGTTGAGGCATTCATCGCGTAGCCGGCCGTTGAACGACTCAACATATGCGTTCTGATTGGGTTTCCCGGGCTCGATCAGGCGCAGGGCGATTTCCTTGTCGTGAGCCCAAGCCACCATCGCTTTTCCGCAAAGTTCCTTGCCATTGTCCGTCCTGATGACTCGCGGCAGGCCGCGCTGAGCTGCCAGCCTGTCCAGTACCTTGGATACCCCTTGGCCCGATATCGCTCGCTCCACTTCGATGGCAACTGCCTCATGGGTCACATCGTCGACGATGGTCAGACACTTGATCACCCGACCCTCAGCAGTTCGATCAAACACGAAGTCCATCGACCACACTTCATTTGCAGCGAACGGCCGTATAGGCTTGACCATAGTCCCGACTGCAACGGCGGCGACTTGCTTGTTCACTAGGACCAGCCATGCAAAGGCCAAGCAAGAAATGGCCACTAGTCAGTTTTCTGATCTCGCAGCTTATCCAAGTAGTCAGCCCACCCCTGCATCATCTTCTTACGCTCTTTTAGGTGCGTCGTACGGTTGTATGCTCGCCCCAGAGGATCTCGAACCGCATGGGCTAGCTGATGCTCAATGAAGTCTGGCCTGTATCCCAGAACCTCGTCTAACAACGTTCGAGCCATGGCTCGGAAGCCGTGAGCAGTCATCATCGTGCCGTCGAAGCCCAGATTTCGCAGAGCAGCATTAATCGTGTTCTCGCTGATCGACTTCGAAATACTCCGAATACTGGGAAGCACATACTCGCTGCGCCTCGAATACGGACGAACCTCATCCAGAACTTCGATGGCCTGATGTGCCAGAGGGACGATGTGCGCCGTATGGGTCTTACTGGTCGTGTAGCGCCACTCTCCAGCTTGCAGGTCGATGTCCGACCAACGCGCTGCTCGGAGCTCCCCCGGGCGGACAAACAGAAGCGCTGAAAGCTTCAAAGCAGCAGAGACAATAGGGGACCCCTGATAGCCGTGAATGGCCTTGAGCAACTTGGCGACCTCTTCAGGCTCGGTCATGCTGGAGAAATGCGTCGTCTTCGTTGGAGACAAAGCACCAACAAGGCTAAGCGCAGGGTTGTTCTCGGCGCGTCCCGTGGCGATGGCATAGCGGAAAACAAGGCCTGCGGCAGCCCTGGTGCGATGCGCCGTCTCCACTGCTCCGCGCGCTTCGATTTTCCTGAGTGCCTTTAAGAGCATCGGCGCGGTGATACTGCGGATCGGCAGCTCAGCGATTCCACCCAGATCTCTCTCAAGCATTCGGCGCTCGCGAACGACCGAACCAGGACTGAGCGTCTTCGCACGCTGAAACATCAACTCTTCGGCGAGGCTACCGAAGGTATTTCCCGCCTCTTCTTGCTTAGCAGCGCGCTCTACTTTCGCCACCAGACTGGGGTCCACACCCTTTTTTACCAGTGCTCGGGCCCTATCACGCTCAGCGCGCGCCTCCGCCAGAGAGACAAGCGGATACTCCCCGATAGTCAGCATGTTCGCCTTGTCGCCAAATCGGTAGCGGTAACGCCATATCTTGGCGCCCGTCGTCCGGACTTCGATGCAAAGGCCATTGGCATCTGCGAGTCGAAAGACCTTGTGCTGAGGCTTGAGACTACGGAGCTTGGTGTCAGTCAGCATGTGTGTGAGTAACGCAATTGTGAGTAACGGAGGCCGGCCCCGCAATCTTACTCACACCGTTACTCACAATCCAATCGGATGACGCCGGACGACATCGAACTAGATTGGATGAAAAATCCCTATAAAACCTTGTATTTCAGCCACTTTCCGGACTACACCGGACTTCGCTGGACTATGAAATGGTGGGCCCACCAGGATTCGAACCTGGAACCAAAGGATTATGAGTCCTCTGCTCTAACCGTTGAGCTATAGGCCCGTAGCGACGACACAGTGTAGTGGAGCGCGCTGCGTGCGACTACTTCCCTGTGTCTGCTTTTGATGTACGCGTGTTGCGCAAAGCACACAGCTGGCGCATGGCTGCGTGCGTTGGCCAGCTCTCGGCCAGACTTCCCGCACTACCCAGCGCCATCCACCCAAAGAAAAACCCCGCCAAGGCGGGGTTTTTCATTCCAGCGCTTACGCGCCAGCAATCACTTGCAAGCCACCACTTACTCGATATCGAGGAAGCTACGCAGCTGCTCCGAACGGCTCGGGTGACGCAGCTTGCGCAGCGCCTTGGCCTCGATCTGACGGATACGCTCGCGGGTGACGTCGAACTGCTTGCCCACTTCTTCCAGCGTGTGATCGGTGTTCATGTCGATGCCGAAGCGCATGCGCAGCACCTTGGCTTCCCTCGGGGTGAGGCCAGCCAGCACGTCACGCACGGTTTCAGACAAGTTGATGTTGGTGGTGTTCTCGATCGGGGACTCCACGTTGGTGTCCTCGATGAAGTCGCCCAGATGCGAATCCTCGTCGTCGCCGATCGGGGTTTCCATCGAGATCGGCTCCTTGGCGATCTTCATCACCTTGCGGATCTTGTCTTCCGGCATGTCCATTTCCTTGGCCAGCTCCTCCGGCGTGGCCTCGCGGCCGTACTGCTGGAGCATCTGGCGGGAAATGCGGTTCAACTTGTTGATCGTCTCGATCATGTGCACCGGGATACGGATGGTGCGGGCCTGGTCGGCGATCGAGCGGGTGATCGCCTGGCGGATCCACCAGGTGGCATAGGTCGAGAACTTGTAACCGCGACGGTATTCGAACTTGTCCACGGCCTTCATCAGGCCGATGTTGCCCTCCTGGATCAGGTCCAGGAACTGCAGGCCGCGGTTGGTGTACTTCTTGGCAATGGAGATGACCAGGCGCAGGTTGGCCTCGACCATTTCCTTCTTGGCCTTGCGTGCCTTGGCTTCGCCGTAGGCCATGACGCGGCTGATTTCCTTCAGCTCGTCCAGGCTCAGCTGGGTGTCCTTCTCAAGGTCGATAGTGGCCTGCTGTTCGGCAACGATCTGGTCCTTGACGTCACGCAGGGCCGACGACCACTTCTGCTTACGCTTGATTGCGTCTTCCACCCACTCCAGATTCGTCTGGTTGCCTTCCCACGAGCGGATGAAATCCTTACGCGGCATACGGGCAGTGATGGTGGCCAGGTGCAGCACGCGGCGCTCCTGCGACTTGACCTGGGCCATGGTGTCGCGCAGCAGGCGGACCAGCACGTCGGTCAGCGGCAGCGGCAGCTTCAGGGTCACGAAGGTGGCCGAGATTTCCTCGCGCAGCTTGGCCTGGGCCTTGACGTCGCCCTTGGCGTGGGCCTTCTTGAACTTGGCCATGTCGGCGGCCAGCTGCTCCATGCGGGCAGCTACTTCCACCGGGTCCGGACCGGTCGGGCCGGCTTCTTCCTCGACGTCGTCGCCATCATCGTCTTCGTCGCCGTCTGCATCAGCGTCGTCGCTGGTGTCTTCGGCAACGGCCGGTGCCGGCGCTTCCTCGACCAGGTCGTTGAAGCCGACGATCACTTCGGCCAGGCGCTTCTTGCCTTCCTTGTGCAGTTCGTAATCGGCCAGCACCGATTCAACGGCGAGCGGGAAGGTGCCCAGTGCAGCCTGCACCTGGCCCAGGCCTTCTTCGATGCGCTTGGCGATGGCGATTTCGCCTTCGCGGGTCAGCAGCTCGACCGTACCCATTTCGCGCATGTACATGCGCACCGGGTCGGTAGTGCGGCCACCTTCGGTATCGAGTGCGGTAAGTGCGGCAGCAGCTTCTTCAGCGGCGGTATCATCGACTTCACGGTTGCCGGTGTTGCCGTCGCTGAGCATCAGCGTGTCGGCGTCGGGGGCAACTTCGTGGACATCGATGCCCATGCCGGTGATCAGGCCGATGATGTCTTCGATCTGCTCCGGATCGACCATGTCGTCGGGCAGATGATCGTTAACTTCGGCGTAGGTCAGGTAGCCCTGTTCCAGGCCCTTGCTGATCAGAAGCTTGATGTCGTTTTGCTGGGCAGGACGTTCGTTGGCCATGTAATGCTCGCGCCACCGGCGATTGTGAAGATGGGAACCTAGCATTATACCAGCGCAGCATAGCGCTTGCCGGGGCGGTGGGTTCGCGGCGCGCTACGGTCTGAGCAGAAAGGTTACGGGCCCATCGTTGATCAGGCTGACAACCATATGGGCACCAAAGCGGCCAATTTCCACCCCTGAGCTGTGTTTTTCACGGCAGATAGCCACCAATCGATTGAAAAGCCGTTCAGCCTCGGCCGGCGGCGCGGCGCTGGTGAAGCTCGGACGCATACCTGAACGGGTATCGGCGGCCAGGGTGAACTGGCTGACCAGCAGCAGCCCACCACCGGTATCGCGCAGGGAACGGTTCATCTTGCCGGCATCGTCGGCGAAAACCCGGTAACCGAGCAGCCGGTCCGCCATCCGCGACAGCATCGCCTCATCGTCGCCCGGCTCCACCCCCACCAGGGCAAGCAGGCCCGGGCCGATCTGCCCGACCACGGCACCGTCGACGGTGACCGAGGCCTGGGTGACACGTTGGATCAGGCAAAGCATTGGCAGCTCCTGCTGTGGGGCCGGGCACCATAGCACCGGGCGCCAGCGGCTAAACTTGGGGGAATGAAACCGCAATCCACCGCCAAGCTCTATTACCGCCTCGCCCGTGCCCTGACCCACCTGCCCTGGTCCTGGCAGCGGACCCTGGCCGACACGGTGGCCTGGCTGTGGCGCAGCATCAATGCCCGCGAAAGCCGGGTGACCCGCCGCAACCTGGAGCTGGTCTACCCGGAACTGGACCCCGCCCAGCGCGCGCGCCTGCACCGCGAGGTGCTGCGCACCACCGCCCGCCAGGCACTGGAAACCCTGTACCTGTGGACCCACGACCCGGCGCAGAACCTGTCCCGGCACCTGCGCGAACGCCACGGTCAGGACCTGTATGACGCCGCATTGGCGTCGGGCAAGGGCGTGATCGTGATCGCCCCGCATTACGGCAACTGGGAGCTGCTGAACCAGTGGCTGGCCTCGCGCGGGCCGATCGCCATCGTCTATGCACCGCCGGAGAACCCGGTCGGCGATGAATTCCTGCAGCTGTGCCGCGGCGGCGACAACGTACGCCAGGTGCGTGCTGAAGGCCCAGCAGTGCGGCAGCTGTTCAAGGTACTCAAGGAAGGCGGCGCCACCGGCATCCTGCCCGACCAGCAACCCAAGAACGGCGACGGTGTATTCGTCCCGTTCTTCGGCATGCAGGCGCTGACCATGACCCTGGTCAATCGCCTGGCCGAGCGCACCGGCGCCACCCTGCTGTACGGCTGGTGCGAGCGCACCGGCCCCAACCTGGACTTCGCCCTGCACATCGAACCGGCTGAACCACAAATCGCCGACCCGGATCTGCAACTGGCCGCCGCTACCCTCAATGCCGGCATCGAACGCATCGCCCGCCGCGATCCTGCGCAGTACCAGTGGACCTACAAGCGCTACACGCTGCGCCCGCCGGGCAGCGGCGAGCACGACCCTTACGCCACTGCCCGTCACCCGCACTGAACCTGCTGCTGCAACACTGCGTCACCCGTGCCGCTCGATTGATTCGACAGCCAACGGCCCCCATAAGGTTTCAAATGAACAGCCCCGCTTCCCCCAGCCCGTCCTACTTCGGCCAGACCGCCGCCATCCGCTGCGAGCGTGCCGCCGCCGAACTCCGTGCGGGCCGCCCGGTAGTGATCAGCGATGGCCGGCAACGGCTGGCCAGCATTGCCTTGGACAGCAGTTCGCCGGAAGGCTACGCCGCCTTTGCCGAGGCCGCGCAAGGCCGCCATTACCTGTTCCTGAGCGCAGCGCGCGCGCAGACGCTGGGCATCAACGCCGCCAACGGCATCCACCTGCCACTGGCTGATCGCGCATTTGCCGAGCTGCCAGCACTGGCCTACCTGCGCGATGCAGTCGCACCGGCCGATGCACAAGCCAATGGCAATGCGCTGGACGCTGCAACGGTGGAAGTGGCGCGGCTTGGCCTGTTGTTGCCGGCCATGATCTCGGTGGAACTGGATGCGGCGGGCAGCCCCTTCGATGACTGCCTGCAGTTGGACACCACCGCCCTGTACGAAGGTGCTGACCAGGCAGGCCAGGACTACGAACTGGTAACGCGCTCGCCAGTGCCACTGCGTGACGTAGGCATGAGCGAGTTCGCCGTGTTCCGTGGCGGCGTGGCACAGCGCGACCAGGTTGCGGTGATCGTTGGCAATCCGGACATGAGCGGCATCGTGCCGGTGCGCGTGCATTCGTCCTGCCTCACCGGCGACCTGTTCGGCTCGCTCAAATGCGATTGCGGCGACCAGCTGCGGCGCGGCCTGCGCACGCTCAAGGAGCTGGGCGGCGGCATCCTGTTGTACCTGGACCAGGAAGGCCGCGGCACCGGCATCGCCGCCAAGATGCGCGCCTACGGCTACCAGCACGAAGGCCTGGACACCATCGACGCCGATGCACAGCTCGGCTTCGGTGCCGACGAGCGCCGCTACGGCAGCGCGGTGGCCATGCTGCGCGCGCTGGGCGTGCAGCGCATCCAGCTGCTGACCAACAACCCCACCAAGGTGCAGCACCTGCGCAAGGCCGGCATCGAAGTGGTTGGCTGTGTCCCGGTCACCGGCGAGATCACCCACGAAAACGAGCAATACCTGCGCACCAAAGCCGCACGTGCCGGCCATCATCTGGATGTGGATGCGCTGATCATGGCGGCGCAGTAGGCGCCCCGCTTTTCGCGGCATTTGTTGTGGGAGCGGTGTAAGCCGCGAAGCCACTGCACGATCCGTGCGCCCACGATGGTGCCCAACCTTGATATTCCGAGCGCAGGCTTTCCGGCGGCCTGCAGCCTCGCCAGCTTCGCGGCTTACGCCGCTTGTGTCTGCCAGCCGAGTAGATTGTGGTTGAGAGCGGAGTGCGGCAGCCCGTTACGTCGCGGTGCCCAGAAGCACGTGTAGGAGTTGGG
>NZ_JBRREG010000019.1:0-54302 GCF_056760155.1 Stenotrophomonas sp. STEN022 | reverse complement strand
GGGCTATTTGTGTTTTCTTTGAGTCCCCCGCCGGCCTCCTCGCCGCCCCGCCCGCTCCCTCCCCGCGCCCGGCCCCCCCCCCCCCCCCCCACTACAGGTTACGCATCAGGACTTCATGCGTTCCCAGAAGCCCTTTACGCCGTCGATGAAGGTCGCCGACTTCGGCGAGTGCTTGCGCGCTTCTTCGCCGATGAACGTAGCTTCAAACTGCTCCAGCAACTTGCGCTGCTCGGCCGTCAGGTTGACCGGGGTTTCCACCACGACGCGGCAATACAGGTCGCCTTCGGTGCGGCTGCGCACCGACTTGACGCCCTTGCCGCGCAGACGGAACAGCTTGCCGGTCTGGGTCTCGGCCGGGATGCGGATTTCCGCTTCGCCGCCCAGGGTTGCGACGCGGATAGCGTCGCCCAGCGCGGCCTGCGAGATACGCACCGGCACTTCGCAGTGCAGGTCGTCACCATCACGGGTGAAGATGGCATGCTCACGCACGCGCACTTCCACATACAGGTCACCCGCCGGTGCGCCGGCCGGGCCGGCTTCGCCCTCGCCCTGCAGGCGGATGCGGTCGCCGGTATCAACGCCTGCCGGTACCTTGACCGACAACACCTTGTCTTCCTCGACACGGCCATTGCCATGGCAGGTCTTGCACGGCTTGCTGATGATCTGACCGCGACCATCGCAGTTGTGGCAGGCCTGCTGCATGGCGAAGATGCCGCGCTGCACGCGTACCTGGCCGCGACCACCACAGACATTGCAGGTCTCGACCTTGCGGTCTTCCGAGCCACTGCCGTCGCAATCACCGCACTCGGCCAGGGTCGGAATCTCGATGCGGCGTTCAACGCCGGCCACCGCCTCTTCCAGGTCCAGCTCCATCACGTAGCCGATGTCGGCACCGCGACGCGGCTGACGCGGACCGCCGCCACCTCCGCCAAAGATATTGCCGAAGATGTCGCCGAAAATATCGTTCATGTCCGGACCACCCGGACCACCACCACCGCCCATGCCGTGCTCGAACGCAGCGTGGCCGTGGGCGTCGTACATGCGCCGCTTATTGCCGTCGGACAGGGTTTCGTACGCCTCCTTGCACTCCTTGAAGGCAGCTTCAGCAGCAGCATCGCCCGGGTTGCGGTCCGGGTGGTGCTTCATCGCGCAACGGCGATAGGCCTTCTTCAGCTCTTCATCGGTGGCGGTGCGGGCTACGCCCAGTACTTCGTAATAATCGCGTTTCATTGGCACATGAGGTTCTGTAATCGGGGTTGGAAATCAGGGACGGAAAGCCTGGTATTGCAGATACCGGAAGGGGATCCGGAAGCCGGAACAGTTGTTCCGAATCCCGAATCCCCAGGTACAACACCGGCCTTGCTTACTTCTTGTCGTCCTTGACTTCGGTGAACTCAGCGTCCACCACGTCGTCATTAGACTGGGCACCGGCATCGCCGCCCGGAGCCGGACCGCCCTGCTCACCAGCCGAAGCGGCGGCAAACAGCGCCTGACCGGCTTCTTCCAGCGACTTCGACTTGGCTTCGATCTGCGCCTTGTCGTCACCCTTCATCGCGGTTTCCAGATCGGCCAGTGCGGCTTCAACCTTGCCGATCACGTCGCCGCCAACCTTGCTGCCATGCTCGGTGATGGCGCTGCGAGTGGCATGGATCAGACCGTCAGCCTGGTTGCGGGCCTGGACCAGCTCCTGGAACTTCTTGTCTTCTTCGCGGTTGGCTTCCGCGTCGGCGACCATGCGTGCGATCTCTTCCTCGGACAGACCCGAACCGGCCTTGATCTCGACCTTCTGTTCCTTGTTGGTCTTCTTGTCCTTGGCCGACACGTGCAGGATGCCGTTGGCGTCGATGTCGAAGGACACCTCGACCTGCGGCATGCCGCGCGGTGCCGGCTCGATGCCGGACAGGTCGAACTTGGCCAGCGACTTGTTGTAACGGGCCTGCTCGCGCTCACCCTGCAGCACGTGCACGGTCACGGCCGACTGGTTGTCCTCGGCGGTCGAGAAGGTCTGCGAGGCCTTGGTCGGGATGGTGGTGTTCTTCTCGATGATCTTGGTGAACACGCCACCCATGGTCTCGATACCCAGCGACAGCGGGGTCACGTCCAGCAGCAGCACGTCCTTGACGTCGCCGCCCAGCACGCCGCCCTGGATCGCAGCACCCAGTGCCACGGCTTCGTCCGGGTTGACGTCCTTGCGCGGTTCCTTGCCGAAGAACTCGGTAACAGCCTGCTGCACCTTCGGCATGCGGGTCTGGCCACCGACCAGGATCACTTCGCTGATGTCGCTCGAACGCAGGCCGGCGTCATTCAACGCAACGCGGCACGGCTCGATCGACTTCTTGATCAGCTCTTCGACCAGGCTTTCCAGCTTGGCGCGGGTCAGCTTGATGTTCAGGTGCTTCGGACCGGAAGCGTCTGCAGTGACGTACGGCAGGTTCACTTCGGTCTGCTGCGCGGACGACAGCTCGATCTTGGCGCGCTCGGCGGCGTCCTTCAGGCGCTGCAGGGCCAACGGGTCCTTGCGCAGGTCGATGCCCTGGTCCTTCTGGAACTCTTCAACCAGGTATTCGATGACGCGGTTGTCGAAATCTTCGCCGCCCAAGAAGGTGTCACCGTTGGTGGCCAGCACTTCGAACTGCTTCTCGCCGTCGACGTTGGCGATCTCGATGATGGACACGTCGAAGGTGCCGCCGCCCAGATCGTAGACAACGATCTTGCGATCCTTGTTGTCACCCTTGTCCAGGCCATAGGCCAGGGCAGCAGCGGTCGGCTCGTTGATGATGCGCTTGACGTCCAGACCGGCGATGCGGCCTGCGTCCTTGGTCGCCTGGCGCTGGCTGTCGTTGAAGTAGGCCGGCACGGTGATGACCGCTTCGGTGACCTTTTCACCGAGGAAGTCCTCGGCGGTCTTCTTCATCTTTTCCAGCACGCGGGCGGAGATTTCCTGCGGTGCCATCTTCTTGGCATCGCTGGTCTGTACCCATGCGTCGCCGTTGTCATGCGCCAGGATGGCGTACGGCACGTGGGCGATGTCCTTCTGCACTTCGGCGTCGGTGAACTTGCGGCCGATCAGGCGCTTCACCGCGTAGAAGGTGTTCTTCGGGTTGGTGACGGCCTGACGCTTGGCCGAGGCACCCACCAACACTTCGCCGTCCTTGGTGTAGGCGACGATGGAGGGCGTGGTGCGATCGCCTTCCGAGTTTTCAATGACGCGGGCCTTGCCGCCGTCCATGATCGCCACGCACGAGTTGGTGGTGCCGAGGTCGATACCAATGATCTTGCCCATGGGGGACTCCTGAGATTCGTTTGCCGGCAGCCGCCGGGGATGAATGGGATATGGGGAAGGACCTGATGACATTCAAGTCATCCCCGGAACACTGTTTGCCGGCGACCGCGCCCGGTTTAGGCAGCGGCCAGCCAGCGCGGCCGATCAGTCGGCCTGGGCCACAACAACCAACGCCGGCCGCAGCAGGCGTTCGTTGAGCAGGTAGCCCTTCTGGAACACGGTCACCACCGCGCCCGGGGCCACGCCCGCCGGCGCCGGCACCTGGCTGATGGCCTGGTGGTGCTCCGGATTGAAGGCCTGGCCGGCCGGGTCCAGCAGGACCAGACCGTTGTCAGCGGCTACTTTGAGTAGTTGCTTGTAGGTCAGTTCCATACCTTCGCGCAGCGGATTGGGCTCGCTGCCAGCGGCAGCCAGACCCGCATCGAGGCTGTCGAACACCGGCAGCAGGTCGCCAAGCAGCTTCTCGTTGGCGAACTTGCGGGCCTGGTCGATGTCACGGGCCACGCGCTTGCGCTGGTTCTCCAGGTCGGCGCGTTCACGCAGCGATTCGGCCTTGACCTGCTCCAGCTCGGCACGCAGCGCCTCGATCTGATCGTGCTGCGCATCGTCACCGCCCATGGCGGCGTTCTCGGGGTCGAATTCAGTGTGCTCTTGGTTCATTTCCGGTTCCTTGGCGGATGTTCTGCCGCCTACCCCGACCCGTATGTGGGCTGTACCGAGAGTTTCAAGGCTCCGGCTCACTCCATGAGACGCTTTGTTCCTAATCTGTGCCGGTCACCGTCTGTCCTACATTGACCTATCCAGCCCGCATGCTAGTTTTGCGCGGCCCCTAGACCTGCCCGCCATGCTCAGACATCTATCGATCAAGGATTTTGCCGTTGTCCGCGCCACCGAACTGGAGTTCGGGCCAGGCATGACTGTTGTTTCCGGCGAGACCGGCGCCGGCAAGTCATTGATGGTGGACGCATTGGGCTTCCTGTCCGGCCTGCGCGCCGACTCCGGCGTGGTCCGCCACGGCGCCAGCCGCGCCGAGCTGTCAGCCGAATTCAGCCTGGACGACGGCGCCCCGGCACGCAGCTGGCTGCGCGACAACGAGCTGGACGACGAGGAGCAATGCCAACTGCGGCGGGTGATCCGCGCCGACGGCGGCTCCCGCGCCTTCATCAATGGCCGCCCGGTGCCGGTGTCGCAACTATCTGAACTGGCGGGCTTCCTGGTCGAGATCCACGGCCAGCACGACCAACAGGCGCTGCTGTCGCGCCCCAGCCAGCTGGCCCTGCTCGATGCCTTCGCCCGCAACGAGGCCGAACGCGGCGCCGTGCGCAACGCCAGCACCCAGTGGCAGGCATTGCTGGATGAGCGCGATGCGCTGTCGCAGCAAGGCGACGTCTCCGACCGGATCGGCTTTCTTGAGCACCAGCTCGGCGAGCTGCAGCGCGAAGACCTGGAGCCGGCAGCCATCGCGGCGCTTGGCGCCAGCCACCGCCGTCAGGCCCATTCCACCGCATTGATCGAAGCCTGCCAGCGTGCCGGCGGCCTGCTCAATGGCGATGAAGACGGTCCGTCCCTGCTCTCGCTGCTGCAGCAGGTGCGAAACGAGCTGGGCAGGGTCAGCCAGCACGACGCCCGCCTGGGCGAGGTCGACGCCATGCTCGATGCCGCCGGCATCCAGCTGCACGAGGCGCTGGCCCAGCTGGACCGGGTCCAGGACGACCTTGACAGCGACCCGGAAGCCTTCGAGGACATCGAGCGTCGGCTGAGCCGCCTGCACGACCTGGCCCGCAAGCACCGCGTGCCGATGGAAGAGCTGGCCGCCACCCGCGACCGCCTCGAAGCCGAGCTGGAGCAGCTGCGCGGCGCCGACGAGCGCCTGGCCAAGCTGGCCGGCGAGATCGACAAGGCCGCTGCCCGCTGGCAAACCGTGGCAGCGACGCTTTCCAGCAGCCGCCGAGCGGCCGCCGCCTCCCTTTCCGATACCACCACCGCACTGATCGGCGAGCTGGGCATGGGCGGCGGCCAATTCCTGATCGAACTGGAGCCACAGGCACAGCTGCGCCCCGACCCGAATGGCGCCGAGCGGGTCGAATTCCTGGTCGCTGCCAACGCCGGCCAGCCGGCCCGCGCCCTGCGCAAAGTGGCCTCGGGCGGTGAGCTGTCGCGCATCTCGCTGGCCATCGAAGTCGCCGCACTGGGCATGGACGCCGTGCCGACCATGGTTTTCGACGAAGTGGATTCAGGCATTGGCGGCGCGATTGCCGACATCGTCGGCAAGAAGCTGCGCGCCCTGGGCGAGCGTCGTCAGGTCTTGTGCGTGACCCATTTGCCGCAGGTCGCCTCCAAGGGCCATTCCCATTACCGGGTCAGCAAGGCACCGGTGGAAGGCATGACCCAGAGCGCGGTTGAGCTGCTGGATGCCAAGGGCCGCGAGGAAGAGCTGGCGCGCATGCTGGGCGGTGCTGAAGTCAGCAAGGAAGCACGGGCGGCGGCGCGGAAGTTGCTGACGGAGGCCTGAGGCTCTGGCTCTGGCTCTGGCTCTGGCTCTGGCTTTGGCTTTGGCTCTGGCTTTGGCTTTGGCCGCAGCTGTGGCTCTAAAGCCCCTCTCCCGCCTGCGGGAGAGGGGTTGGGGTGAGGGTAGCTCTTGGCTCTTAAGGCTCCGCTCCAAAAGCACCCCTCCCAGCCCCCCTTCGCTGCGCGAAAGGGAGGGGGTGGATACCAAAGCGGAAACGCCGCCTGGTGAGGCCCTTGCCGAGCATGGCTCGGCACTACAACGGACCTGACAGTGCCTTGGGAAAGCCCCTGCCGAGCATGGCTCGGCACTACATCCCAACCCTTAGCCTTTGGCATAGGGCCAGACACAAACAAAAACACCGGCCACTGGCCGGTGTTTTCAATTCAACAGCAACAGCCCGAAGGCCGCGCCGCCAAAGCCTTATTTACGCTTTTTACGCACGTAGAGCACCAACGAGTGCTCTTCCAGCTCAAAACCGTGCTCCGCCGCGATCTTCCGTTGCAGCTCCTCGATTTCCGGGCTTTCGAATTCGATGATTTTGCCCGAGTCCACATCGACCATATGGTCGTGGTGGCCGCCGCGGTCCAGCTCGTAAACCGCCTGGCCGCCTTCAAAATTGTGCTTGAGGACCAGCCCAGCCGCCTCGAACTGGGTCAGCACACGGTAAACCGTGGCCAGCCCGATCTCATCGCCGCAATCAAGCAACTGGCGGTAGATGTCCTCGGCGGTGAGGTGGTGGTGTTGGGGGGTGTTCTGTTCAAGCAGGGCAAGGATGCGCATCCGCGGATGCGTTACCTTCAGGCCGACTTTGCGCAGGTCATTGGATTCCATAGCCATCGTGTTCATTGGCGGTTTAACGCCAGTTATCTCCGGTCAGATCGCGCTGGGTGCCGGGGAGTGTATCATCGACCTGATTTCCTCAACTGCCCTACCTAATGCGCAACCTCCTGTTGATCGCCGTTGTCGCCCTGTCCACTACTGGCTGCGGCATCATCTACAAGCAGCCCATCTATCAGGGCAACCTGATCCGTGAACAGTCCGTGGCGCAGTTGCAGGTCGGCCAAAGCAAGCAGCAGGTCAACGCGCTGCTGGGCACGCCGTCCATCGCTGACCCGTTCCACGCCCAGCGCTGGGACTACACCGCCAGCCAGCGCGTGAACCGTCTGGGCAAGACCGAAGTGAAGAACTTCGTCGTGTTCTTCGAGAACGACCTGGTTACCCGCTGGGAAGGTGAGTACTTCCCGACCCAGGATGCCGATCTGGCCCGTAACAGCGTGCGTCAGTTCGGCCGCAACCTGGCCAAGGACAAGAAGAAGGGCCGCTGATCCAGCGCCCCCTTCGCAGGGTCAATCGCCGCCGCGCGCCCGCCGGCGGCGATTTTCTTTGGGGTCAGCCAGCAAGGGGCGTAGCAGCTCCACCCGGTCACCGTCCTGCAGCAACTGCTGCGGACGCGCCAGCACGCCGTGCACCGCCATTGCCGCCGCCTCGGCAGCGCCATCCAGCTCCGCCGAGGCCACCGCATCAGCGACCGTGCAGCCCTCCGGCAGCTCAAGCTGCCGCAGCTGGTAACGGTCCGGCCAGGCCAGTACCACCTCTACCCGCATCACTCAGGCTTCCTGATCGGCCACACGCACGAAGTCGTTGACCATGCGATCGGCCAAACCCTGGAAGCCCAACGCCAGAGCCGGCCCGAGCAGGCGCGAGGTCGGCTCGAACTCCAGCTCCAAGGTGACCTTGCAGGCACTTTCGGACAGGGCATGGAACTCCCAGCGGCCGTGCAGGCGTTTGAACGGGCCTTCGCGCAGCTTCATATCGATGCTGTGCGGACGCTGCAAGGTGTTTTCGGTCATGAACCAGGTACGGAACGAACCCAGCCCTAGATCCAGCCGGGCAACCAGTCGCTCCTCGCCCTGCTCCAGGATTTCCGCTTTGTCACACCAGCGGAACCGGCCAGGATAGGCGGCGACATCATTGACCAGGTTGAACATGCGCTCGGCGGAGTGTTCGACCAGCGCGCTGCGACGAATGGTAGTCATGGCAATACAGAAAGTGTTCGGGGAGCCCCCGAATCGGAGACAATACGGAAATGAGCACGAAACACAGCAAGGATAAAGCAAAGAACGGGACGGCCGACAAAACCATCTCGTTGAACAAGCGCGCGCGCCACGAATACCACCTGGAAGAGCGGGTCGAAGCAGGCCTGGTGCTGCAGGGCTGGGAGGTCAAGGCCATCCGTGCCGGTCGCGGCAACATGACCGACGCCTACGCCTATGTGAAGGATGGCGAGATCTACCTGATCGGCGCGCAGATCACGCCGCTGATCCAGGCCTCCACCCACACCATTCCGGAAGACCGCCGCCAGCGCAAACTGCTGCTGCACCGTCGCGAGATCGACAAACTGATCGGCCGGGTCGAGCGCGATGGCTACACACTGGTGCCAACCGCGATGTACTGGAGCAAGAACAAGATCAAGATCGAGATCGCGCTGGCCAAGGGCAAGCAGAATCACGACAAGCGCGACACCGCCAAGGAACGCGACTGGGCCCGCGAAAAGCAGCGCGCGATGCGTGCCCACAACCGCAACGCCTGATGTCGACACAGCGCGCGGTGCAGGCAGCCAGCGCGCAGGATGTGCAGGCGCTTTGTGCAAAGCTGCTGGCCTTCAATCGCAAGGCCAGCGGCAATAGTTTCGATGAGCTGCCACTGCAGCTGGCCAGCCATGACCGGGACGGAACCCTGCGCGGCGGATTGTTCGGCGACGTCTGCGCAGGCTGGCTCGCCATCCATGTGCTGTGGGTCGATCCGGAGCTGCGCGACCAAGGATTGGGTAGCCAGTTGCTGCTGGAAGCCGAACATCAGGCCAAGGCCGCAGGCGCACACAGCGTGGTGCTGGACACCTTCGACTGGCAGGCGGAGGGCTTTTATCTGCGCCACGGCTACGAAGTTTTCGGCCGCCTGCCAGACTTTCCGCCCGGCCATGAGCGCATCTACCTCCGCAAGACGCTTTAACCCATCAAGATCCGGCGCAGATCCCGGCGTTGCGTGCCGGGCGATTGCAAGCTCGCATACAGCACACTCAGACTGACCACTTCACTCAGCTCAGCAGCTTTGCGCTCATCACCAGCCAACCACTGCCGCGCGTCCTCGGCAGCTTCAGGCGTCAGCAAGGCAAGAATCACAGCATCGTCCAGACCATCAACCTGCAACTGCAGCGCGCGTGAGAACCGCAGCACCCGCACTGTATGAACCAACAACTGAGCCAAGCCCAAGGCCATCGCGACGATAGCTACCCGCTCCACCCCGGCAGGGGCAAGCCCGGACCAAGACGACTGCAGCAACAGCAGCAACACAGCCGCCAATAGATAGACGCCCAGCCAGCGTCGACGCACTTGCCGCACCCAGCCTAGCAACCCGCCACAAAGCAGCAACACCAACGGCGCAAGCTGCAGCCAATGGCTGCGTCCAAGCCACACCGTGATCAACACCACAACTGTCAGCACCAGATACAACATGACGGGCGCCAACGCGCGCCGCCGAAACCCGGCCCCAACGCCACCCGCCAACAATCGCAGGCTGCGCAAACCGCACTGCTGCATGACGGCCCTCACTTTCACGAACTTGATGGCGGGCATGGTCCAGCGACAAACGTCGCAGAAAGGTCGGCGCGGCGTTAAGCCTCACTCGACACCTTCAAATTGATGCGACGTCGCAGCCGCAAGTATTGTGCAGATAACTGGCTAGGCTGCGGCCCCACCAAGGAGCGCTTTGACGATGGATCGCTGGTATACCGCAACACTTCTGTCGCTGATCGTTCACCAGATAGACGCTGCGTACTGGCACGAATGGGACATGTTCCATGTGCCCGGCAGCATTCAAGGCTTCCTGCTGTTCAACGCGCTGGCAGTTGGCCTGCTGCTCCACGGCTATCGACAGGTCATTCTCAGCACGCCACAAGCAAGACGCTACGCCCAGTTCTGCGGCGGCATTGGTGTTCTCACCGCCCTGCTCCATGCCGGCTTTGCCGCCGTAGGAAACCAGCAGTTCGGCCTGCCGCTATCCATCGCGACCATCGCCGCCTGTCTGGTAAGCGGCACCGGCCTTTTGCTAAAGACCCGCCACAACCCCAATTCACACGGGTGACTGTTCAGGGTTTTCCTTGTAGCATTCGTTTCGTCAGCGAGACTGTGGTCAGAACATCGTCTACAGCCCTCATGAATCAACGTCTTACCGGGGGTGCACTGTCGCCGACAGGCTGACTACCAGCCCCGATAAAAAGACAGAAAAACGAAGCCCGCCAAGCACTTACGCCCGGCGGGCTTTTTCGTTCCAGAGGACCAACAGGGCATGCTTGGGCATGTATTGGCAGCGTTTGGTCAGTTTCTTGGTCAGCTTTTGAAGATGACTAACAACCAATGTCAGCCCATAGACACTCTGCTGAATGGGAGTCTGATACCCCACTCCTCACCCACACACTATCCCATTGGACAGACCAACTCAGATGGGAAAGTTTCGCACTTCGGTCCTGCACCGACATCTACACAGCCAGTCCCTCCCGGCGAGTTGAAACACATGTCCCAATCAATCCCACCCTCACCCCAGCCACCAGGAGGAATACCGCCACCGCCACCGCCGCTAGGATTCCGCTGAGTACCGGGTACAGGTTGAACACATACGGTCCCTGCCAGGCAAAGGACCTTGCCATCTTCCTTGCTGCCGTCGTGCCAAGTCACCTTCACAATCGAATTCGGCGGCAGGGACAATACCCCATGAAGTGATCGATACTCTCCCGCTAATGCGGTCAAACCCGCGATACGGTCGCCACTCGCGCTATAGATTGTATTTTCCTTAGCCGCGGGCACCATGTTGTACGGAAAAATCGGGAATCGATACTTACAGTGGCAGCAATTGCAACTCCCGCAAACAAAATGGCCGCCCCAAAAAAATAGTGACTTCGCCTGCGATTTTTCATTCAAATCCCTTTGATTATTTAGACGAACCATTGACATTATTTACGATAAATTCTATCGCCTGATCAAGCTTTACCTGTTCGCCGCGAGGAATAAACTCCCCCCTAATAAAATCTTCATAGGAGGAATAACTGCACTTCCCTGTGTTAAGACATAGAGAATCCATAATCAACGAAGACGGGCCGCAGTTCAGGCCCATACGGCAAGCTACAACTCCCCACGCATACGCCCCAACACCAGGACCTGAAACTGCCTGATACGCCCCTAGCGCACCACTATCCTCGACTCGCGCCATAAGCTCGCCGGTCTCAAACAATGCTTTCGCATCTTTACCGGCAATGGCTAAATCAGCCACTTTTTTTACGTTATCAGGGTTAGGCGTCTCGAAGGAGCGTGTCATCAAACGAGCATTGGCAGTCAAACTTCCGCTCTGAGCAGCTCTCATCAACCATTCTTGATAGTCCAGGCCTGAGAATGAACCAGCATTAGAAACTGCCCTGCATCGTTCCGAAACTCTTTTCGCAAGATTCTCAACAGCTGCTCGCTGGCTCTCATTTGCGGTTGCCAGTGACTCTATCCCCTCCACGTACTTTTCGGGTGATGCAGCGTAGCCAGCACACCTCTCGTAGATTTCTGACAACCCCAACTGAGCAACAGTATCGCCCTGCTCAGCAGCTCCTTTAAGGCGATGAAACTCCATCAAGAAGTCTTCGCCGCCACGCCAGCCCCCCTGCCGACCTTCCTGCCCCGGACTCCTATCATTCGCAACAACAGCTGCGCTTCTAGCGGCGCTCTCAGTAGTAGCGCTATTCAAGCCCGCATCTTTTCCAGGCCACTGCCACCAAATTCCAACTGCAAGCGCGACACCTAGAACACAAACCCCAATAAGTTCTTTTTTCATAGTCACCCCTTCCTAGTTGACATACCGCCACACTAAAGCGCGCACTACCACTGAAACAGCAAAACATTTCTATCAATTGTCAGCTTGTTCGTCTGGAACAATCAGTTTGTTCGTCTGGAACAACCTAGACGTGGAACAAGGCAAAGAACGCAAGGAAAGCTGGCACGAATCGAAAACATCACGAGTTTTTCGACTATAACGCGAAAATCCGGTCAGATGCGCCGGGCGTGCGTCGATAATGGCGCACTTCCGCCCAAGAAGGAATGCCTCAGTAGACAGCTCCGCCGTCTCGGCTACCAGCCTGTCCCAATGTCGCTTGGCTTGGTGACGGCCTCCCAAATCTTGAGCCGATCTAAGGTAGAAAAATCGGCGTATTTGGGGCTGTCCGAAATGCCTCGGCGAACTGCGCTGGCGCGGCATTTCCCAGAGACGAATGCGGACGGAAATGATTGTAATCGGTTCTCCAGTTTTCGATCTTCTGGCGGGCGTCGTCAAGGGACAGGAACCAGTGCACGTTCAGACATTCGTCGCGGAATGAACCATTGAATGATTCGACGAACGCATTATCGGTCGGCTTGCCAGGGCGCGAAAAATCGATCGTGACACCGTGATCGTAAGCCCATTTATCCAGCACGATACTAATGAATTCAGGCCCATTATCAGCCTGAACCCGGCGCGGTGAACCGCGTTCCTGCCGCAGGTGTTCCAGCGTTTCGACAACATCTTCGCCGCGCAGGCTCTGCCCCATGACAATGGCCAGGCATTCCCGACTGAAGTTGTCGACCACGGTCAGCGAGCGGAAACGGCGTCCATCGAAGAGTGCATCGCTGACGAAGTCCATGCTCCAGCTCTGGTTGGGTGCAGTGAGTGTTGGTCGATCCAATCGATCCGCCGCGGCCCTGCGCCGGCGAGGCCGCTTTGAGCGTAGGTTGAGCCCTGCCAGCTTGTACAGCCGATGCACGCGCTTGCGATTGATCGGCCAGCCTTCGCGACGCAGCAGGATATGGATGCGCTGATAGCCGTAACGCACCCGCGTCTGGGCTATCTCCTCGATGCGCCGGGTCAATGGCGCATCCAGAATTCTGCGCACCGGTTTTGTACACCAGCCCAGAACGGGCCTGGCCCATCACACCGCGTGCCCGCCGCTGGCTGATTCCGTATGCACGCTGCAGAAAGCCGATGAGCGTATGTCGCTGCACCGGCCTCAGAGCTTTTTTTGAATGACGTCCTGTAGCATCACTTTGTCCAGGCTCAGATCCGCGACCAGCTGCTTGAGCTTGCGGTTCTCCTCCTCGAGCTGCCGCAGCCGGCGCAGCTCGGACACGCCCAGCCCGCCGTACTTCTTCTTCCAGTTGTAGAACGTGGCCTCGGAAATTCCCATCTTCCGGCACGTCTCGCCGACCGATGTACCGCCCTCAACCTGGCGTAGGGCGAACGCAATCTACTCTTCGGTGAACTTCGACTTCTTCATGGCAAAACCACCTCTCTGCTTGGGGTTAGTTTCGCCGAATTTCTCTACTTTTGAATGGCTCAAAAAGCTGGGAGGTGGTCAGGACAGAGGAATTGGATCGGCACGATGACGGAAGCAGTGACTGTTCAGGCTTTTCCCTGTAGGATCCAATCCGTCAGCGAGGTCTTTAGTCAGCTTTTGGTCAATCCGGGGCTAAAAACCGTTACAAATCAACGCTTAACCGGGGGTGCACTGGTTTCGACGGGGGTTGTGAAGTCGCTTGGCGCATGCCGAGGGGGTAGCTTTCCTCGTAAATCCAGCTGCAAAACTCTAGTTGCCAACGACGACAACTACGCTCTCGCCGCTTAAGGCGTAAGCCCCGAACCCACTTGTGCCCGTGCTCGTGGATGTAGGGTCATTATCACGGAACCGGCTGTGACGGCTGCCTGTCAGTCATGGCTTAACCAAAACAGGCTGGTCCTGGGGTGCGCTTTGCACACCGTGCTGCCACGGGACGAGACCCAACGGTGAGCTAAGCATGTAGTGCCGGGGATGGAGTGCCTTCGGACGGCGGTTCAATTCCGCCCACCTCCACCATTAGATGGGCCGTCAAGGTCCCGATCAGGCCGGAAACCCAACAGCAACAAGGGTTTCCGGCCTTTTTTGTGTCCGAGCCTGTGCGACGGCGGGGGTAGGGAATCCACAGAATCGATACCCCTTATCGACCCTGGCTACCAAAGAGGCACTGTCGCCGGGCTATGCACCCGCTGGCATGCCATTCAACCGGCGCCCAAACAAGAAAAGCCACCAAAGGTGGCTCTCCGTTTCTACCGACTATTCCATCAACCCGGTGCGGGTGGTTGCGTCGTGCCGTAAGGCTTACAACCAGTGAGACCACACACGTACCAAACTCCACCGATCTGGATCGTGAAGGCTGCTGCCGTTCCTGCAATTCCCAAGAGGCTCAAGCCCAGAAGCAAGCAAGCAATCTTCCTGCGAGACTTCAACATGGTGCTGTCCTTGTCATTGCGCCAGTTCCTTACTGGCAGGCCGAGATTAGCCCAGCTTCCCCGGATCTTTGCAAGTTACTCATCAATCAAAGGTGCCTAACGTCCTGAGTGCCTTTCTCTGGCCCTCGGCCGCACAACATCGTTCGATGCGGCTGCAGGTTGGAGTGTCGACCAGAGTCGCAATCGGCTACAGAGCAGGATTGTCTACTCCCCACAACTCAATGCCAGTCCAAAGACGGCGCCCACTCAGCTTCACTGGAGAGCGACGTTGGTTTGGATGCCTCACCTGCAGGCGCGCGCATCATTTCTGTGCTGGACAATGCCGGCACTGAGCTTGCGCCACCAGCTTTCCGGGTAGGGATGCAGCCATTTGCGAGGTAAGGGTTTGCCGAACCGGGATTTGCGAAGCACACGCTCTTTGAGCCATTCGATCTCAAATCCGACCCACTCCGGCGCAGGAAGCGCTCCCATGTTGAATGAAACAGCAGGACGCACTTCGTTCCAGAAGATGGCCTCCAGTTCGGCAAGCGAGTACTTGGACTCCGCGCAGGCGCGAGCGACATCTGCGAGAAAGATCGACGGATCGGTGTCCATCCAGAAATTCTGCATGTGATCCCACACCGGAGCGCGGTCCTGAATGTCCTCGTGTGGCGGCCTCATGCCAGCAAGCTACCAGATAGCAGAACCCTTGGTCCCGATCATGCGACCCACCCCAAACAGGCTGGATGATGGGCTCTTCCGTGGGTACGGCTTTGTCCGAGGGTAGCCGGGTCCGGCCAACACATTGACAAACAACGGGACCGAGCAAGCTGCGTTCACCCTCGTATGCTGCTTCCGGGCCACCGTTGTCATAGCTGGTGCCCAGCATCTGCAGTTTGATTGAGTCACGCCATCCGGCCCGTATCCAGCAGCTGCGCTACCCGCATCAAACTATCAGGTTGATTCCCGTCGAAGCCATCAGAACCAATCGCAAGGAGATAGAAGTGGAAATTTCCGTTCGTCCTGCCACTGCTGCTGACATGGAACCCGTCGCCTCGCTCTTTGATCACTACCGGCAGTTCTATGGTCAAGTTTCCAATCCCGGCTTGGCCCGGGAGTTCATTGGCGCCCGTCTGCGGGAGGGATCCTCCCTGATCCTGGTTGCGGCTGATTACACCTGCAGTCTTCTCGGCTTCACCCAACTCTATCCGCTGTTCGACTCCGTTGATGCTACGAAAAGCTACGTTCTCTACGACCTGTTCGTGTCTCCAGACGCTCGCCGCCTGGGCGTGGCCAGAAAACTGATGGTTGCTGCGGTTTCTGTTGCGAAGGGGCTTGGTGCTGGACGCATTGAGTTGCAGACCGCGAAGGACAACATTCCAGCGCAAAGACTCTATGAGGCTCTCGGGTGGGCGCGGGATAACGACTTCTACATCTACGCCATCACGCCGTAAGACAACATCGACCTTGGTTGCACAGGCGAGCCGCCCGGGATCAATCCATCCCCACGACGCTGATGTCGATATCGACGCCGGCGCATGATTGGCAATGCAAGCCCCCAGGGCGCCCTTCCAGCCCCTCGACAACGGCTTTGTCAGATAAATCCTAGGTCAAGTAAGGTGTATCCCTCATTGAGGTAGTGGTATCCCCGACAGCACCATTACAGGCTATTGGCTGGCAGTCATAACAGCAGGTGCTGTATGGACTACGAGAAAATGCGCGATCACTTCGACGTTCTGGCACAGCAGGTCGTGCAGGACGCTACCGCGCTTGGCGAATACGAGCGCAAACAGAAGCTGCTGGAGATGCACCAGCTTGTCGATCGGATTGTCGAAGTGGTGCCGGACGATGATGAGCAGGCCGACGTCCTGTGCAGGCTGGAAGATCTGGTCTACCGCGCCAACAGCGCCATCAATGCCGCCGAGCAACTTGAGAACCTCAGGAAGAAATGCGCGCTGGCCTATGGCTGGTCATCGCTGCCGGACTGAGCGTCGCGCTGACCGCTACGGGATTGCGCCAGCTACGGCGCGCGGCCCCTACACCTGCAAAGGATCCACTACGCATTCAGCCTCCAACTCCGGCACCATAGCCATTGAGGCCGCCTCCTGGCGCGCACTGGATGCAGCACGGTCAGCTTGGCCGTGCTGCCATACCCACCGTCATGGATTACGGCAATGGCAGCCCAACGCGGTTCCCAGCATTCCCCTACCCGGCTGATGAAAGCCGTCGCCAACGTGTTGTTGGCAGCCTGTGCGGCCTGGCCTGCATTCGCCAGCGCCGCGCCAACACCCGAGCGGCAAGCCACCACACCCAAACTTGAAGGCAGCCAGCTCACGATGCTGGACGCCGCATTGGCGGGCTTGCCAGCCCAGCGCCCCGGCGTCACCGACATCTACGTGCTCGGCGTGGCCGGTGATGCCGACGAAGACGTGTTCCCCAATGAAGTGGCCTACCTGCGGCAACTGTCAGCAACACGCTGGGGTGCCGAAGGCCGCATGATCAGCCTGGTCAACCAGCCTGCCCTGGGCCATGGTGGCCCGCCGCAGGTTCTGGCTACCGCCGACAGCATCGGCCATGCCCTCAATGGACTCGGGCAGAAGCTGGACCCAAATGAAGACGTGTTGTTCCTCTACCTGACCAGCCACGGCCTGCATGACAACAGCGTCTACCTGCACACCGGCCGCGACCAGGAGGACTATCTGGCGCCGGCACAGCTCGCGCGGATGCTGGATCTAGCCCAGATCGGCAATGCGGTGATCGTGGTCTCGGCCTGTTTCTCTGGCGCCTTCGTCCCAGCGCTGATGTCTCCGCAGCGCATGGTAATCACTGCCGCACGCAAGGACCGTCCATCCTTCGGCTGCGGCAATACCGATAGCGCCACCTGGTTTGGCCGCGCCTTCCTGGTCGAGGCCCTGAACGCCACCAATGACTTCGCCCACGCCTACACACTGGCTGCAGGCAGCGTCCGCCGCCGCGAAAAGGAGCAAGGCGAGCTCCCCTCCGAACCGCAGTTC
Organism: Stenotrophomonas sp. STEN022; assembly: GCF_056760155.1. Taxonomy (NCBI): domain Bacteria; kingdom Pseudomonadati; phylum Pseudomonadota; class Gammaproteobacteria; order Lysobacterales; family Lysobacteraceae; genus Stenotrophomonas; species Stenotrophomonas sp. STEN022. The sequence goes on along the minus strand of NZ_JBRREG010000019.1, from coordinate 37,189 downwards.
AAGAACGGCAAGACGGTGGCTACCGTGCTCGAACAGTGGCGTGCAGGCTTGCCGGACACACCTGCCGTGCCCTATCCCTTCGTTTACCAGCGCCCAACCGGGGCCAAGACCGTCACGCCCAAGAGCAAGCCCGTCAGCAACAATCGCAAGGATTGAGTTCGTCCCACGGACGCTAGATGAAGCCGCCGGTGCTACCCATTCAGGATGGCAAGCGCCGCCGCCCGGCTTCTGCGAAAATATGGCATGACTGACTTCTCTTCCCTGCCGCTGTCGCCGGCACTCGCTCCTGGCATCGACGCGCTGGGCTATACCTCGATGACGCCGGTACAGGCGCTGGCGCTGCCGCCGATCCTGGAAGGCCGCGACGTGATCGCGCAGGCCCCGACCGGCAGCGGCAAGACCGCCGCCTTCGGCCTTGGCCTGCTCAACCGGCTCGACCTGTCCGTCAGCCGCACCCAGGCGCTGGTGCTGTGCCCTACCCGCGAACTGGCCGACCAGGTCGGCAAGCAGCTGCGCAAGCTGGCCACCGGCATCCCCAACCTGAAGCTGCTGATCCTCACCGGCGGCATGCCGCTGGGCCCGCAGCTGGCCTCGCTGGAAGCCCATGACCCGCAGGTCGTGGTCGGCACCCCCGGCCGCGTGCAGGAACTGGCGCGCAAGCGTGCATTGAACCTGGGTCAGGTCCGCAGCTTCGTGCTGGATGAAGCCGACCGCATGCTCGACATGGGCTTCGAGGAGCCGATCCGCGAAATCGCCGGCCGCACCCACAAGGAACGCCAGAGCCTGCTGTTTTCGGCCACCTTCCCGGAAGCGATCCGCGAACTCGCCCGCGCCCTGCTCAACGAGCCGGCCGAAGTCACTGTCGATGGCCAGGCCGAGGCACCGGCCATCCAGCAGCTGTTCTTCGAGACCGAGCCGGCCAACCGCCAGAAGGCACTCGGCGGCTTGCTGCTGAGGTATACGCCGGAATCGGCGGTGGTGTTCTGCAACACCCGCAAGGACGTGGACGAAGTGGCCAACTCGCTGCGCCAGTTCGGCTTCTCGGCGTTGGCGCTGCATGGCGATATGGAACAGCGCGACCGCGACGAAGTGCTGATGCAGTTCTCCAACCGCAGCTGCAACGTGCTGGTCGCCAGTGACGTGGCCGCACGCGGCCTGGATGTGGAAGACCTGGCTGCGGTGGTCAACTACGAGCTGCCGACCGACATCGATACCTACCAGCACCGCGTAGGCCGTACTGGCCGTGCCGGCCGCAATGGCCTGGCATTGAGCCTGGTTGCCGGCCGCGAGCGCAGCCGCGCCGACGCACTGGAGACACAGCAGGGCAAGCCGCTGAACTGGCAGAAGACCCCGCTGGCAACCGCGCGTCCGGCAGAGCTGCCGCAGGCGGCGATGACCACCCTGCGTATCGATGGCGGCAAGACCGACAAGCTCCGCGCTGGCGACATCCTCGGTGCTTTGACCGGCGATGCCGGGCTGTCGGCCAAGGCGATCGGCAAGATCGATATCTTCCCCACCCGCTCCTACGTGGCTATTGCCCGTGAGCAGGTTGGCAAGGCCTTGGCACGCCTGGAAGCCGGCAAGATCAAGGGCAAGCGTTTCCGCGTTCGCAAGATGTAAGCAGTCGCCGGCCCAGCCCGGCGCTTGAGCGCGCACATGACTTCCCAGCCGGACACCCGCTCTTCCTGCATTGCGGCTGATACGCACGCCACGGCCTTTCCGTGGCGTGCGGTATCTGCGGGTTGGCTGCTGATCCTGGTCACCCTGCCGGCAGTACAGCTCACCGGCCCCTCCGCTGGCAGTCTGGCTCCCGTCGAGCTGTTGCGTTCCCTGCTGTTCCTGCTTGGCATCTACAGCCCCTGGCTGCTGGCAACGCCTGGTCTTTGGCGGCTGTGCGCACGCTGGCCACTGGGCATGGGCCGCGACGCCCAGGCAGCGGGCAAGCTGTTGGCAGCCGGCATCTGCATCATTCCTGCGCTGTCGCTGACGGGCTGGATGTTTGGTTATCACCTCTCGCAACTGGCGCGGCCCCGTGCGCTGCCCGACAGCTGGCTGCATGCGGTTGTCGCCACCAGCCTGTTCGCGCTCCCAACCTATGTCGCCGTCATCGGCATCGGCCAGGCACTGACCTATATCCGTCGCTATCGCCGCCGTGGCGAACTGCTGGCACAGGCGCGCGAACAAGCCTTGCGGGCACGGCTGAATCACCATTTCCTGTTCAACGCACTCAATGCGATCGGCGCGCTGGGTTATCGCGATGCCGAGCGTGCTGACGCGGCCTTGGCGCAGCTGGGTGAGTTGCTACGCAACCTGCTGCAGAGCGAACCCTTCGTCGCCCTGCGCGAGGAAGTGGCGCAGGCGATGGCCTTCATCGAACTGCAGCGACTGCTGCAGCAACAGCCATTGCAGGTGCAACTGCAGGCCAGCGCCGATGCCTGGGATGCGCGCGTGCCCAGCCTGCTGCTGCAGCCATTGATCGAGAACGCCGTGCGCTTCGCCAGCACCTCGGACACAGACGACGTCACGATCAGCCTGCAGTTCGAGTCGCGCGATGAACTGCTTCACCTGCAGATCCGCAACCCGCTTGGCGACGCGGCCGCCGGCATGGGGATTGGTCTGCAAGCCAGCCGCGAACGCCTGCAGGCAATCTACGGCGAGCATGCCACGCTGCACGCGCAACGCGACGGCGCGCACTACCAGGTCAGCATCCGGCTACCGCTTGCCAGCAGCGAGCCCGCCGCATGATCCGCACGCTGCTGATCGACGACGTCGCACTGGCCCGCGAAAAGCTGCGCCACCTGTTGGGCGCGCATGCGGATATCCAGATAGTCGGCGAAGCGCCCAGCATCGCCCAGGCCCGTTCGCTGCTGGCTATCGAACCGGTCGAGCTGTTGTTGCTGGACATCCAGCTGCCCGATGAAGACGGCCTGCAACTCGCGCGCAGCCTGGCCGCGCCTGCACCGGCGATCATCTTCACCACCGCCCATGCAGAACATGCACTGGCCTCCTACGAACTGGGCGCGGTCGACTATCTGCCCAAGCCACTGGATGCCAATCGCCTTGCCATCGCACTGGACCGGCTGCGCAGGCATCTTGCACGCGAGACCATCAACCCGCTGGCACCGCTATGCATCCGCAATGGTGGCCGCAGCGACTACGTGTCCCCCACCGACATCGACTACATCGACAGCGCCGGCCACTATGCCTGCCTGCATGTCGGCAAGCAGGTGCACCTGTTGCGCGACAGCATCGGCCGGCTCGCCAAGCAGCTGGCGCCGGCCGGCTTCGTGCAGATACAGCGCGCGGTCATCGTCAATTGCACACGGGTGCGCTGTCTGCTGCCACGTCGCAATGGCGATGCGACGCTGGAACTGCTGGATGGCACCCAGCTGCCGCTGAGCCGGCTGCACCGCGACGCCTTCGAAGCGAAGATGGGCAAGGCCGGCTGAGACGCACGGCTCATGCCAAGCCCGGCACCGCCTGCGCCATTGGTGGCGTCCAGCTGTTCCGTTGCATTTCCAGCAGCGGCAACATCCCGGGCCGCTCCTCGCTCACCACGCCCATGCTCAAGCATCTCCTGCTTCCGCTGCTGCTCAGCTGCAGCTCCCTGGCCCTTGCCGCCGAACTGCGCGTACATCCCGTGGACGGCCCAGCCGATCAACCGGTGCAGATCAGCGTTGCCGGGCTGCTGCCAAGCCAGGCCGTGAAGCTGCAGCTTTCCATGCAGGACAGCAGCGGCAACCGCTGGCTTGCACACGCCAACTACCGTGCCGATCACAACGGTATCGCCGATACCGCCGCTGCAGGCGCCGAGGCCGGCAGCTACGCGGGTGTCGATGCGACGGGATTGTTCTGGTCGATGCGGCCGGAATCGGGCAAGGGCCGACCCACGCCACTGCCCATGCGCAATGAAGCCGACGGCCTGCGCCATGCGCCAGCGACGATGCAATTGGAGGCGTTCGTCGATGGTAAACGGATCGGCCAACAGACATTGCTACGGCGGATCAACGCGGCGGACGTCATTGCCACGCCATTGCAACTGCACGGCGTGGTGGGAAATCTCTATCACCCTGCAGGAGCCCTGGGCGATGGTCGCCAACATCCTGTCGTGATCACCCTGGGCGGCGCCGAAGGCGGCATCGATACCGCGAATCTGTATGCCGCCTGGTTGGCGTCAAACGGTTTCGTCGCAGTGGCTGTTGCCTACTACCGGATGCCCGGACTACCCAAGGATCTGATCCGCGTCCCCATCGACCCGGTCAGCAGCACGGTCGACTGGCTGCGCGCCCAGCCCTTTGCCGGCAAGGTCGGGGTGATGGGGGGGTCCTGGGGTGGCATCGTGGCGATGGCGGCGGCGGCACATGATCCGCGCCTGCAGGCAGCGGTGTCGTGGGTAGGCAGTCCTGCGCCATTCCGCGGCATCCGCCGTGATGTGCCGCCGGCCGATTTCCGCGCAGTGGACGCGCCCGCATTGAGCGTTGGTGGCCGCGACCTGCCATTCCTGCCCTATGTGGAACAGCTCAACTGGAATCAGCCTGGCCCGCACGCGGCAGCATTGGAGCAGGCGATGCTGCCGATCGAACGCATCAACGGGCCGCTACTACTGGTCGCAGGTGGCGACGACCAGCTCGGTGTTTCCGGCGAGATGGCGGCATTGGCGATGCAACGCCTGAAGCGCCGCAGCGCGCCGCAAGCGGACGCCCTGCTGTATTACTCCGACGCAGGCCACCTGATCACGCCCTTCCTGCAGCCCACCACCTTCCGCAGCGACACCGGCCCTTACATCCCGGTTGGCGGCACTGCCGAAGGTTATGCCCGCGCCGACCGCGAAAGCGGCCCGGCAGTGTTGGCATTCCTGCGGCTCGCGCTGAGCGAAGGGGAAATCAGGCTGACCCGCTAGACCCGCTTCAGGCGGCGGGAGCGCGCAGCGTCACCCGGAATGCTGCGGCAACAACCGCTACGCTGGCTGCGACAAACAGCGCCAGCGCAGTGGCCTCGCCGACGCCACGATGGATCAGCAGCAGGTACATGCCGATGCAGCTTGCCTGTGCAAACAATGGCCAGGCAACACGGCGAAGACCGCTGCGGAACACGCGCCAGGCCAGTACCACGCTCAGCAGCCCGCCACAGGCAAACGCCACCGGGTCCAGTGCTGGCGAGAATTCATACACGTTGCAGATCACGAACCACGCGCTCCAGCCCAGCATCGCCAGCAGCAGCGCCAGTCCACCCAACACCCGCACGGCGCGCATCAGGCAAACACCGCCACGCTCTGGCGGCCGCGCATCACCACCCGGCCCTGCTCGTCCCATACCTGCATGTCCTGCGACGAATAGCCGTCACCCGCATGCTGGCTGAAGGAACGCAGCAGGAACCATTCGCCCTGCGGCGAAGGATCAAGCAGCTCAACGTTCCAGGTGATGGAACTGATCGGCGCAGCAGCACGGAAGCTGGTGAATGCTGCCGGCGGCATCGCATCACCCATCGCGATCAGGGCTACCGCCGGATTTACTCCGCCGGCGTCGCGATGGCGGATCCAGGTCAGCAGCTCGGGAATCTCCGCAGCCGACACCGGCATCGCACCGCCGGCAGGGCGCATCTGGAAGTTACGGGTAAAGGCCGGTGCGAACGGCATCGCCGCCATGTCGAAATCGCGGTACGCGGCTGGCCCCTGGGCCGGGAGCTCGCCACCGAAATCATGCGCAACCGCGCTTTCGCGGGCGCGGCCGAACACCAATGACAAGCGCGCCGCCAAGGCATCGTCGGAGAACACATCCACACCGACATTCACCACCGACTTGCCTTCACGCAGTAGCGCCGGAACGAAACGCAGCAGGCCGGCTGCAGGCCCGATGAAGGTCACCTGCATCGCGCGCAATGGCGGCAACGCGCCTGCATGGCTTTGCATCGCCGCGGCCACCGCCAGCGCACTGAGCACGCCGCCGTAGGCGGTGCGTCCTTGTCGCCAACTGTCAGGGAGCAGCAGCCCTTGTTCACCATCGAAGGAAGACAGCAGCTCGCTCAACGTCGGCATTCGGGACTCCGCAGATTGGGATGGATCAGGTACTCAGTACACCAGTGTAGCGGCCAGCGGCAAACCATCAGGCCAGCGCTCACGGCCACCCAGTCCGTCCAGCTCCACCAACACCGCGCCGCCAACAACCTGCGCCTCAAGCTGCGCAGCCAACTGCAAGGCGGCAAGCAAGGTACCGCCGGTAGCCAGCACGTCATCGACCAGCAGCACGCGCGCGCCCGGCGGGGTTGCGCCGACGCTGACTTCGATGCGATCGGTGCCGTATTCCAGCGCATACTCCTGCTTCAAGGTCGCACCCGGCAACTTGCCCGGCTTGCGTACCGGCACGAAGCCCACACCCAACTCCAAGGCCAGCGCGGTGCCGAGAATGAAGCCGCGCGCCTCGACACCGAGTACCGCATGCAGGCCGGCATCGCGCCAGGGTTCGGCCATGGCCTGGACGGCGGCACGGAAGCAGGCACCATCACCCAGCAGCGGGATGATGTCCTTGAACAGGATGCCGGGCTTGGGGAAGTCGGCGATGTCACGGATCGGGCGCGACCATTCGGGGTAGGCAGGAGAAGTCATATCAGTCATTCGTGGAAAGGTGCTCAGGAGCTGCACGACAGCATCGAGCAGCCGGCGCGGTCGCGCGCCCATTCCGGGCGTTTGCCGGCAAATGCCTCGCGCCTGGGTTGTTCGTCATAAGGATGCCGCATCACGTCCAGCAAGTCCGTGATTCCGGCCAGATCGCCTTGTTCGGCACGGTCGATGGCCTGCTGGGCCAGCCAGTTGCGCAGCACGTACTTGGGATTTGCCGCCTGCATGGCATCACGGCGCTGCTGCGGCGACTGCCCAGCGTCCCGGACCCGCGCGGCATGGCGCTGCAGCCAGTCGGTCAGCGCCGGCAACACCTGTTCGCGGGCAGCCGGGGAATAGAAAGCCTCCTCCAGGGTTGCGGCCTGCGGCACGTCGATATCGACGGACGCCAAGGCGCGGAACGCCAGCGTCATGTCCATCTCACCTTCTTGCAACAGCTGCTGGAACTGCGTCATCAGCTCGGAATCGCCGTCCCGGTACTCGCCCAGACCAAGCTTGGCGACCAGATGCGCGCGCTCTTCGACTTCATACCGCTCACGGAAGCCGTCCAATCCCGCCTGCAGCGGCGCCACCTCGGCGAACAACGGCGACAGCGCTTGCGCCAGCCGCACGAGATTCCAGTACGCCACCTGCATCTGCGTACCAAAGCGGTAGCGGCGGCCCTGCGCATCGGTGGTGTTCGGCGTCCAGTCCGGATCGTAGTCCTCGACCCAGCCGTAAGGGCCGTAGTCCAGGGTCAAACCAAGAATGGACATGTTGTCGGTATTCATCACCCCATGCACGAAGCCGACCCGCATCCACTGCGCCACCATCACCGCGGTGCGCGTGCAGACCTGCGCGAACCAGTCGGCGTACAGCGCCTCGCCACCGCCAGGCAGTTCGGGGAAATCACGGGCGATGCAGAAATCGACCAGTTGCCGCAACAGCGCGACATCGCCGCGCGCTGACGGCAGCTCGAATGTGCCGAAGCGGATGAAGGACGGTGCGACCCGACACACCACCGCACCGGGTTCGGCCTGCGGATGGCCGTCGTAGAACATGTCGCGCATAACCTTGTCACCGGTGCCAACCAGGCTCAGTGCGCGTGTGGTGGGCACGCCGAGATGATGCATGGCCTCCGAGCACAGGAACTCGCGCAGTGACGAACGCAGCACCGCGCGGCCATCGGCTCCGCGCGAGTACGGGGTCGGACCAGCACCTTTGAGCTGCAGCTCCCAGCGCTTGTCGCCGGTCAGCAACTCGCCCAAGGAGATGGCGCGGCCATCACCGAGCTGCCCAGCCCAATGGCCAAACTGATGGCCGCCGTAATTGGCCGCCCACGGCTGCATTCCGGCAAACAAGGCGTTGCCACCGAAGACCTCGGCAAACTCCGGACTTGCGATCATGCTCGGATCGAAGCCAAGCAGGCCTGCCACCTCGGCCGAGTGCGCCAGCAAGCGCGGTGCAGCCACCGGCGTCGGCATCACCGCCGACCAGGCGGCACCCAGCACCTCGCGGCGGCGCGCGCCGGTTTCAGGATCGCCGGGCAGCTCGCGCTGGAAGCGGTTGTCAAATTGCGGGGGCGTGTTGTTCATCGTCTCAACGTGGGGGCTGGCGGGCCGGGCTGCAAGATTGACGCGCCGTGCTCAGCGAGCGCCGCCGATCAGATCCAGCGCGCCACCACGCTGCTCGGCACGCCGATAGGCCGGTCGTTCGGCGATGCGGGCCAGGAAAGCCTGCAGCTTTGGATAGTCGGTCATGGGACCGGCGCGGACTGCCGCCGCCTGGACCGGGAAACTCATCTGGATGTCAGCCGCGCTGAAGCGCTCGCCGGCAAACCAGGTGGACTGGTTCAAGGCCTGCTCCATCCAGCCCAGGTGCAGACGCAGCTGCGGGCTGATGAAACTCTTCATCACCTTGTCGACGATGCTGTGGGCAATCGGCTTGGCGAAAAATGGCAGCGGTGCCTTGCGCACCTTGGCGAACACCAGGCTCATCACCAGCGGTGGCATCGCCGAGCCTTCGGCGTAGTGCATCCAGTAGTGATAGTGCAGGCGCTCCGGCGCCTCCACCGGCAGGGGCTGCGGCGACAGGCTGCGCTGCAGGTCATAGCGGTCAGCCAGGTATTCCAGGATGGCTCCGGATTCGGCCAGGATCAGCGCGCCGTCCTGCAGCACCGGTGATTTGCCGAGCGGGTGCACCTTGCGCAGTTCCGGCGGCGCCAACCAGGTCTTGGGGTCACGCTTGTAGCTGACCACGTCGTAGGCCAGGCCCAACTCTTCCAGCATCCACAGTACGCGCTGCGAACGCGATTGTTCCAGATGGTGCACGGTGATCATCGCTGGCTCCAACGTCATTCAATCGACACGAGACAACATCCTAGCCAACACCTGCAGAACGCAGCGTCAGTGCAAGGCGAAGCACGATGCGAAAACACAAATAAAAACGCCGGAAGCTTTCGCTTCCGGCGTTCCAAGCAACCTTACGGTAGCAAGGGGTCGATTAGACCGCCTGCACCTGGTCAGCCTGCATACCCTTCTGGCCCTGCACGGCGACGAAAGTCACCTTCTGGCCTTCCTGCAGCGACTTGAAGCCGTTGCCCTGGATGGCGCGGAAATGCACGAACAGGTCCGGGCCGCTTTCCGGGGTGATGAAGCCGAAGCCCTTAGCGTCGTTGAACCACTTGACAGTGCCGGTCTGACGATCAGACATGTACTAACTCCTGAAACATAAGTTGAAATAATCGCGACCACCGGGTATCGGGGCCGAGACTGAGTTGCAGGCGTTGGTAAAGCGGATCGATGAGCCGATCAAGAAGATCAACTGCATCAGGCCACGATTCACGGTGACCCTTGCAAGCACAGTGGGATGGACGATACGCCGCTTTGTTCCAAAAAGCGATATTTACCGCATTCAGAAACCAAATATGGTTCAGTTCGGCCATTAAGTTGCTGAAATCAGTCAATTTTCTGACGATAGCCCGATAACAGCAAAGTCGGCAAATCCAATAGACTGCGCGGCATGAGCCCTGAAGACGCCGTTTCCGCCACCCGTCCGGCCACCCAGATCTGGGTAGATGCCGATGCCTGCCCCGTGGTGATCAAGGAAATCCTGTTCCGCGCCGCCGAACGGGCCAAGGTCGAGACCGTATTGGTCGCCAACCAATGGCTGCGTACCCCGCCCTCGCGCTTCATCCGTGCCATGCAGGTGCCGGGCGGGCCGGATGTGGCCGACGACGCCATCGCCGAACGGGTCAACGCCGGCGACCTGGTCGTTACCCAGGACATTCCGCTGGCAGCGCGCGTGCTGGAGAAACACGCCGTCGCACTGAATCCGCGCGGCGAACTCTATACCGCCAATACCATCGCCGAACGACTATCGGTACGCAACTTCATGGAAGAACTGCGTGGCGCCGGCATCCAGACCGGCGGCCCGGCCACCTTGCATGCACGTGATCGCCAGGCCTTTGCCGCCCAGCTCGACCGTTGGCTGGCACAGCGGCGCTGAAGCTCACAGCAGCTCGCGCGTGCTGCGGAATTCCCGCTGCTCGCCAATGAGCGGATCCACGAAGGCCAGCCGTCGCGCCAATAACTGCAGTGGCTGCCGATAGTCATCCGGCTCACGCTCAAGCACCTGCGGGTAGAAGTCGTCACCGAGAATAGGTGCACCCAACGCCGCCATGTGCACGCGCAACTGGTGCTTGCGCCCGCTCACCGGCTCCAGCGCATAGCGCCACACATTGCCACGCCGCTCGATGACATCTACCCGGGTCAATGCATTGGCCTCGCCCGCCAGCTCGGCCATGCGGAAGAACGGATCGCCGCGGCCAATGCGACTGTTCCGGTGCAATGGAAACTGCAATGCCGGCATGGCCGGCGCCAAGGCCTCGTAGCCCTTGTCGATGCGACGCTCGGCGAACAGCCGTTGATACGAAGCACGCGTATCCGGGTTACAGGAGAACAGCACCAGGCCGGCGGTACCGCGATCAATCCGGTGCAGCGGCACCAGCTCGCGATTGCCGGTGCTGGCGATCAGACGTGCCAGCAGGGTCTGCCGCACGAAGCGCCCGGCCGGGGTGACCGGCAGGAAATGCGGCTTGTCGGCCACCAGCAGGTGTTCGTCCTGATGCAGGATCTGCTCGGCGAACGGCACTTCCGGCTCGTCGGCGACCTCGCGGAAGTACTGGATCTCCTGCCCTGCCCGCCACGGCTGCGCCGGTGCCAGCGGCTGGCCATCGCTGCCCAGCACCCGCCCGCGCGCAAACCGGTCCAGCCATTGCACCTGGCTTATCGCTGGGAACCGTGCGCACAGCCCCTCCAACAGGCTGGCCCACGGGCCTGGAGCGAGTTGCAGATGGCTGGGCAGATCATGATCAGGCACGTTGAAACGGGTCCGTTGCGGGGCCAGGCATTATGATGGGCAGTCTTTGTACCCGGTATTCCCATGGCCCTCACCGCCACCATCCGCAAGGCCGAACTGCAGATCAGCGACATGGACCGCGGCTACTACGCGACCCATAACCTGACCCTGGCCCAGCATCCCTCCGAAACCGACGAGCGTCTGATGGTGCGCCTGCTCGCCTTCGCCCTCAATGCCGAGGACCGGCTGGAGTTCGGCAAGGGCCTGAGCAGCGAGGACGAACCGGACCTGTGGCAGCTGGACTACACCGGCGATATCGAGCAGTGGATCGACCTCGGCCACCCGGACGAATCCCGCGTGCGCAAGGCCTGCAACCGCAGCCGCCGCGTGCAGATCGTCAACTACGGCGGCAATGCCTCCGATATCTGGTGGCAGAAGCAGAGCAAGCACCTGACCCGCTTCAACAACCTGTCAGTGGTCGACCTGCCGTCCGCGTTCGTCGAACGCTGGGGTGAACTGGTGCAGCGGGCAATGCGCTTCAGCGTGCTGATCCAGGATGGCGAGGTGCAGATCCTCAATGATCAGATCCAGCTGGACGTGATCCCGGTCTGGCGCAAGCGTCCGGCGGAGTAAGCAGTAGTGGCAGACAAGGTAATCCGCTGCGACGTACTGGTGATCGGCGCAGGCGCGGCCGGGCTGATGTGTGCGCTCACCGCCGGCCAGCGCGGCCGCATCGTGCAGGTGATCGACCATGCCAACAAGGTTGGCAAGAAGATCTTGATGTCCGGCGGTGGCCGCTGCAACTTCACCAATACCGGCACCACCGCAGCGAACTTCATTTCGAACAACCCGCATTTCTGCAAATCGGCGCTGGCGCGCTACACACCAGCCGATTTCATCGAGATGGTCGAACGTCACGGCATCGCCTATCACGAGAAGGAACTGGGCCAACTGTTCTGCGACATCTCCTCCAAGCAGATCGTGAAGATGTTGTTGGACGAATGCTCCGACGCCGGCGTGCAGATCCGCACCGACTGCGGCGTGCAGCAGATCGAGCGCGGTGCCGATGGCTTCCACGTGCGTACCGCGCAGGGGCAATTCCATAGCGCATCGGTGGTGATCGCCACCGGCGGCCTGTCAATTCCCAGCATGGGTGCCAGCGGCTTCGGTTACGAGGTGGCGCGCAACTTCGGCCATGAGCTGCTGCCGACCCGCGCCGGCCTGGTCCCACTGACCCTGAGCGGCACCCACCAGGAGCGCTTTGCCGAGCTCAGTGGCGTTGCGCTGCCAGTGGAGGCACGCTGCAACGGCCAGAGCTTCCGCAACTTCATGCTGATTACGCATCGCGGCGTCAGCGGTCCGGCGATCCTGCAGATCTCCTCTTACTGGCAGCCAGGCAATGATCTGCGGCTGGACCTGCTGCCCGATCACGATGCAGCTGAATGGCTGCGGCAGATGAAGCGCGAACGCGGTGCCTCCGAGCTGCGCACCGTGCTGTCGGAAGTGATGCCGCGGCGGCTGGCCCTGCGCCTGTGCGAGCAATGGCTGAAGGACAAGCCGATGCGGCAGATGGACGAGCCCGAGCTCAAGGCCGCCGCCAGCCTGTTGTCCGACTTCCCGCTGGTGGCCAGCGGCACCGAGGGCTACCGCACCGCCGAGGTTACCCTGGGCGGCGTGGACACGCGCAAGGTGTCCTCTTCAACGATGGAATCGCAGCTCGTGCCTGGCCTGCACTTTGTCGGCGAGGTACTGGACGTGACCGGCTGGCTGGGCGGCTACAACTTCCAATGGGCCTGGGCCTCCGGCCGCGCCGCCGGCGTGGCCGTGTAAGCGGATGCTTCAAGCGTATCCATCGAATCACGATGTCCACCACACGGCCGAGCGCCGCACCTGCTGACATGCGCTGCGGCCGGCGACAACAACACCCTGAAGCCGGCCTTGAGACTACACTCACGGGAGTACGTCACAGGCAAGCGATCTGCGCATAGACGCCAGCGCCGTGCATCGTGTATTAAACCCCGTCCCCCGGGAGTCCTGAATGCAGAACGCCAAAGACATCACCTTGCGCTTGCTGATCGTTGACGACAGCGCCGAGAACGCCGAGGCCATCGTCAGCACCTTGCGCAACAGCGGCATCGCAGTGCGCCCGTCACGGCCGCAAAGCCCCGACGAGCTGAACCAGGCGCTGAGCCAACCCATCGACCTGGTGCTGGCAGCCAATTCTTACGTTATCCCGCAATTGCTGCTGACCCAGCAGGTCGCGGCCAGCGGCAAGGACATCCCGATGATCCTGCTGACCGACAGCATCGATGCGCAGATGCTGCTGGACTCGGCCGCCAATGGCATCCGCGCCATCGCACTGCGCCATCAGCCGGATCACCTGTTGTCGGTGGTGCAGACCGAATGGACCGACCTGCAGGCCCGTCGCGGCCTGCGCCGGATCGAAGCGCAGATGCGCGAGACCGAGCGCCGCTGCGATGCGCTGATCTCGTCCTCGCGCGACCCCATCGCCTACATCCACGAAGGCATGCACATCCGCGCCAACGAAGCCTATCTGGACATGTTCGGATTCGAGTCGTTCGAGGATGTGGAGGGTATCTCGCTGTTGGACATGGTGGCACCGCAGCATGTGGAGAACTTCAAGCAACTGCTCAAATCCCTGAGCAAGGGCGAAGCACCGCCACCGCAGTACGAAGTGCACGCACGCAACCAGGACGGCGACACCTTCCCGGCGACGATGGAGTTCACCGCTGCCACGTATGAAGACGAGAGCTGCTTCCAGGTCGTGTTCCGACGCCGCGAAGAGTTCGATCCGGAACTGGCGCGCGAAGTCGAAGCGCTGCGCCAGCGCGACCAGGTCACCGGCCTGCTCAACCGCCCAACCTTCATGGTGCAACTGGAGAAGGCCGTGGCCCAGGTCGGCCGCAGCGATGGCCAGTACGGTTTCCTGCTGGTCGAGCCGGATCACTACGCGCGCCTGCTGCCCGACATCGGCCTGGATTCGGCCGATGCACTGATTGCTGCCCTGGGCCTGACGCTGGCCCAGGCCATCGGCGAAGACGCGCAGTTGGCGCGCTTCGGCGAACACAACTTCGCCCTGCTTACCGAAGGCGACTACGCACACACTTCAGAGATGGCCGAACGTGTGCGCAGCGCCTTCGCCTCGTCGGTATTCAGCATCGGCGAGCGCTCGGCAACCGTCACTGTCAGCATTGGCGGCGTGCAGGTAGGCGAGAAGATTGCCAGCGTCGGTCAGGTCCTGAACCGCGCCAATGACTGCGCGCGCGCTGCGATCGAGCTGGGTGGCAATACGTTCAAGGTATTCGACCCGGGCGCGGCCGACCGTGTCGAAGAAGAACGCATCCAAAGCTGGGTGCAGCGCATCCGCCAGGCGGTGGCCGGTGACGGCTTCCATCTGCGTTTCCGCCCCGTATTGAACCTGATGGGCGAGCCGATCCAGCTGTACGACACCTCACTGCAGATGGAAAACAACGGCGAGATGGTTGGCCCCGCAAGCTTCCTGCCGATCGCGCAGGAACACGCGCTGCTGGCTCCGATCAACCGCTGGGTGGTGGCCAACGCCATCCGCGCGCTGGGTGAGCGCCGCCGCGCGGGTCATCGCACGCACCTGATGGTGCGCATCACCCCGGAGTCCTTCTCCGACCCCGAGCTGCTGACCGTGATCCGCAGCGGCCTGCAGGCCGAAGGTGTGGAAGGCGCGCAGTTGTGGCTGCAGATTCCCGAAGCCAAGGTATTCACCCACCTGCGCAATGCGCAGCAGTTCCTGGCCGATGTCACTGCACTTGGCTGCAAGGTGGGTCTGGAGCAGTTTGGTTCTGGACTGGATTCGTTCCAGCTGTTGGCGCATTTCCAGCCGGGCTTCCTCAAGCTGGACAGCGCGTTCACGGCTGACCCGACACTGGCCAAGGAGCAGCTGGAGAAGACCCAGGAGATCACTACCAAAGCGCAGTCTGCGGGCATTTTGACCATCGCCGAATTTGTTGCCGATGCATCGACGATGAGTTTGTTGTTCAGTGCCGGCGTGGACTACGTGGAAGGCGATTTTGTCGGACCGCCGACGGCCCATATGGATTTTGATTTTGGTTGATGGGTTGCTGTGGGCTGCTTGTTTGCGCCAAGAGCTGCCCTCACCCCAACCCCTCTCCCGCAGGCGGGAGAGGGGCTTAGCAATGCGTGGGCTCGTAGGTGCACTGGCAGCCAGCGCGATCCGAGCCCCTCTCCCGCTTGCGGGGTGAAAGGAGCAGCTTGCGAACCACAGGTTCGCTGCTCCTTGAACGACCTTGCGCCAGCGCAAGGGCCGGGGCGCGGGAGCGGGGGTTGGGGTGAGGGGAAGCTCCTAGCTGAAAATGCAAAAAAAAAAGGCCGCGCAAAGCGCGGCCTTCTCACAACTACGAAACCAGCAAACTTAGACTTCGACAATCCCCGGAATCGCCACATCCGGATTCACATCGGCTTCGTAATCCACGCCGTCGATGCCGAACCCGAACAGGCGCAGGAAGTCGGCCTTGTAGCCGGCCAGGTCGCTGATCTCGTACAGGTTCTCATTGGTCACCTGCGGCCACAGCTCCAGCACCTTGCCCTGCACTTCCGGTGCCATTTCCTTGTAGTCCGCACGCAGACGGCCTTCGCCGTCGACGAGCGCGATCTCACGGCCCTGCGCGTCCTGCAGCTGCTGGCGGATATGATCGGCCGCGTTGGTGCCGCCCTGCGGGCCGTTGTACAGAATGTCGTACAAGGTATCGAGCTGCTCGATGCAGCCTTCGTGCGTGCCCTGCTCCTTCATCACCTTGAACAGCAGCGAGAGATACAGCGGCATGGTCGGGATTGCCGAGCTGGCCTGGGTCACAACCGCCTTCAGCACCGACACGCGCGCATCGCCACCGAGCCCCTGCAACTTGTCGCGGATGGCCAGCACCTTGTTGTCCAAGTCCTTCTTGGCGGCGCCGATCGAACCATTCCAGTAAATGGCCTGGGTGATCTCCTCGCCGACATAGGTGAACGCGGTGGTGGTGGCACCCGGTGCCAGCACGCCAGCCTCAAGCAGGGCGTCAATCCACATCTGCCAGTCTTCGCCACCCATGACCTGCACGGTGCCGGCGATTTCCTCGGCCGTTGCCGGCTGCAGCGTGGTTTCGGTCAGCACTTCTTTGTCGGTGTCCAGGCCACGCAAGGTGATCGGCGCACCGATCGGCTTCAGCGTGGAGCTGATGATCTCGCCGGTCTTGGGGTGCTTGCGGCGCGGCGCGGCGAGGCTGTAAACCACCTGATCGACCTGGCCCAGATCGGCCTTGATGATCTCGATGACCTTCTGCTTCACCTCGTCGGAGAACGCATCGCCATTGACACTGCGCGCATACAGGCCGGCCTGGTGTGCGTACTTCTCGAACGCAGCAGTGTTGTACCAACCCGCCGTACCTGGCTTGGTCTCGCTGCCCGGGCGTTCGAAGAACACGCCCAGCGTGGCGGCATCGCTGCCGAACGCAGCCTTGATGCGGGCGGCCAGACCGTAACCGGTGGAGGCACCGAGCACCAGCACCTTCTTCGGGCCATTGGCCAGCTTGGGCTGGGCCTTTATGTAATCGATCTGTTCCTTGACCGCCGCATCGCAACCAGTCGGATGGGTGGTGACGCAGATGAAGCCGCGCACACGCGGTTTGATGACCATGAAAACCTCGGTTGGCTAAACAGAAGACAGCTGCACAAGCAGTTTGCGCGCTGAACCGGGAGGATCGTAGTGCGCTGCCGCATCGAAAACAACCGACGCCACCGCATGGACCGCCCTGCCCTCGTTCGGATTGCAGGCAAAAGAAAAGCCGCGCAGGGCGCGGCTTTTCAGCAAGGCAGTGCGGGTCCGTCAGGGACGACGGGCCAGCTCTTCCTCGTCCTTGGCCTTGGGCAGCAGATCCTGCTTGGTGACCTTGAACGGACCAATGCTCAGCAACGGCACGGCCACGATGATCGAGGAGATGACCACGATCACGGCACCCACCATGTGGGTTTCGGCCAGACCTTCCATCGACTCGCCACCGAACATGTACAGCGCCAGTGCGGACAGGAAGAACAGCACCGCTGTAATGACCGTACGCGACAGCGTCTGGTTGATCGAGCGGTTAAGCACTTCCAGCGGCTCCACGCGCAGGCTGCGGAAGTTTTCGCGCACACGGTCGAACACCACGATGATGTCGTTGATGGCAAAACCCATCACCGACAACATACCGGCCAACACGGTCAGGTCGAACTCACGGCCAACCAGCGACATGTAGGCGATGGTCAGGATCAGGTCGAAGAACGCAGTGACGCTGGCGACGATGGCGAACTTCCACTCGAAGCGCGCGGCGATGTAGATCAGGAAACCGATGACCATGAACAGCGTGGCGTAGATGCCGTTCATCGCCAGGTCCTTGCCGACCTGCGGGCCAACGAACTCACCCGGCTGCACGGTGGCGACGTTGTCCGCCGCGGTCACCGCAACGCGAACCTTCTCGGCAACCTGCTGCGCGGCATCGGCGGCATTGTTGTGCTCACCCTCTGGCGGCAGACGGATCATCAAGTCATTGCCGCCGCCGACGCTCTGCACCTGGGCGTTGTCGAAGCCAGCTTTTTCCAGACGCTCCCGCACCGTGTCGGCGTTGATGCTCTTTTCAAAGTGGGTACGCACAACCGTGCCGCCGGTGAACTCCAGGGCGTAGTTGAAGCCCTTGAAGCCGATGATGGCGAACGAAGCCAGCAGCAACACCACCATGATCGCGAGCACCGGCTTGCGGTGACTCATGAAGTCGATGTTGGTGTCGTTCGGAACGATGTGAAGTGGAAACAGTTTCATGCAAGGAGTTCCTTGGAAAACCCGCACCGGTCAGGTGCGGGCTTCTGCGAAGAGGTTCGCGTCAGATGGCCACGGAGTTCAGCTTCTTGCGCTTGGCGTAGATCAGCGTCGCCAGAGCACGCGACACGGTGATCGCAGTGAACATCGAGGCGAAAATACCGATGATCATGGTCAGCGCGAAGCCCTTCAGCGGGCCGGTACCGAACGCATACAGCGCCACACCGACGATCAGGCCAGTGAGGTTGGCGTCGAGGATGGTGCCCGAGGCGCGCTCGTAACCCTCCGCGATGGCCTTCTTCGCCGGCATGCCCAGGCGCAACTCTTCACGGATACGTTCGTTGATCAGCACGTTGGCGTCGACCGACAAGCCGACCGACAAGGCCAGGCCGGCAAAGCCCGGCAAGGTCATGGTCGCGCCGAACATCGACATCACCGCCACCACGATCAGCAGGTTGAACAGCAGCGCCACCGAGGTGATCACGCCGAACATGCGGTAGTAGATGGCGAAGAACACCAGGGTGAAGATGAACGAGAACACCACTGCCTTGACGCCGCGGTCCACGTTCTCCTTGCCCAGGCTCGGGCCGATCACGTATTCCTCGACGAAGTCCATCGGCGCAGCCAGCGAGCCTGCACGCAGCAGCTTGGCCAGGCCGTCGGCTTCGGTCTTCTCCAGGCCGGTGGTCTGGAACTCCTTGCCGAACACACCATTGATGTTGGCGACGGAAATCACTTCTTCCTTGACCCGGAAGCTGCGCTGCTCCACGCCGTTGACCATGGTCACCTGCGGAATCCGCTCGGTGTAGACCACCGCCATCGGCTTGCCGACATTGGCGCTGGTGAAATCAAACATGCGCTGGCCGCCGACGCTGTTCAGCGTCACGCTGACCGACGGCAGGCCGTTCTGGTCAGTGGAGGTTGCCGCCTTGACCATCTGGTCGCCGGTGACGATGGTGCGCTTGTTCAGCAGCACCGGGCGACCGGCACGGTCGCGGTAGAGCTTGGCTTCCGGCGGGATGCGGCCGGTGCTGGCGGCATCTTCGGCATTGCCGTCGACCACGGCGCGGTATTCCAGCGTCGCGGTGGCACCGATCATGCGCTTGGCTTCGGCGGTGTCCTGCACACCCGGCAACTCGACCACGATGCGGTCTTCGCCCTGGCGCTGGATGATCGGCTCGGCCACACCCAGTTCGTTGACGCGGTTACGCAGGGTGGTGAGGTTCTGCTCGATGGCGCCGGAGGCGATCTGCAGCATTTCCGCCTGCGGCACGGTTGCGGTGATGCGATCACCGCTTACCGAGTAGCTGAAAGTCGGCTGCGCCTTGGCCAGTGCAGCACGTGCCTTGTCGGCATCGGCCGCGTTGGTCAGGGCGATGGCGATATCGCTTTCGCCGCGACGCTCAACCGAACGGTAGGAGACGCGGTTGTCACGCAGGGTGGTACGCACGTCTTCGGTGAAGGCTTCGAAGCGCTTGTCCACCGCGGCCTTCTGGTCCACCTGCAATGCGAAGTGCACGCCACCAACCAGATCCAGACCCAGCACCATTGGCTTGCCGCCCAGATTGGCCAGCCAATCCGGAACGGTCGAGGCCAGGTTCAGGGCGACGGTGTAGTTCTCGCCAGCCGTCTCGCGCAGCACCTGATTGGCGCGCGACTGGGCGTCGAGCGAAGTCAGACGGACGATCAGATTGTTCTCGCCCTCCTTCTCCACCGACTTGGCGGTGACACCGGCCTCGCTCAGTGCCTTGTTGACGCGCTCTTGCAGCGCATCATCAATCTGCCCACCACGGTTGGCGGTGATCTGAACGGACGGATCCTTCTGGTAGATGTTGGGCAGCGCGTACAGCGCGCTGACCGCCAGAACGATCAGAATCAGGAAGTACTTCCAGCGCGGAAATTCAAGCATTGCAGGATCCTGCGCGACGCCGGTGCGGCGTCACGACGTGACGGAAAGGGATCAGTCTCAGGCGGCGTTCTTCAGCGTGCCCTTGGGCAGGACGTTGCCGACCGAGCCCTTCTGTACGCGGATGCGGACGTTGTCAGCCACTTCCACGGTGATGAAGTTGTCGCCGATGTCGGTGACCACGCCAGCGATGCCGCCGGAGGTCAGCACTTCGTCACCCTTGGCGATCTTCTCCAGCATTGCCTTGTGTTCTTTCTGGCGCTTCATCTGCGGACGGATCATCAGGAAGTACATCACTGCGATCAGCGCGATGGGCAGCAGGAAGGTGCCCATGCCCGGTGCGGCCGGAGCGGCCTGGGCGACGGGGAGCAGGATAGCCATGAGAGTCATATTGTAATCCTTGATGTTGGGCGGCACCCATGCAGGCCGGATGGCCTGCAGCAGTTACCGCGAAACGGGGTCAGCCGTGAAGTATGCCACGCGTCCGGGAGCACGTCCCGGACCGTGTGAAGACCGCTACTCCCCCGACAACGCCGGGACGTTCAGGCCCCGGGCTGCATAGAAGGACTCGCGGAAGGCCAGGAAGGTTCCCGCCTCGATGGCCGCACGCATGTCGGCCATCAGCTTTTCGTAATAGAACAGGTTGTGCAGGGTGCCCAGCATCGGCGCCAGCATCTCGTTGCAGCGGTCCAGGTGACGCAGGTAGGAGCGGGTGTAGCCACCGGTGCAGGCATGGCAGCCGCAGCCGGGCTCGATCGGGTTCATGTCCCGCTCGTACTTGGCATTGCGGATGCGAACGGTGCCGAACGAGGTGAAATAGTGGCCATTGCGGGCATTACGGGTCGGCATGACGCAGTCGAACATGTCCACGCCACGGGCAACGCCTTCGACCAGGTCCTCCGGCCGGCCCACACCCATCAGATAACGCGGACGGTCAGCAGGCAGGATCGGATGCATGTGGTCGAGCATGGCATTGCGCTCGTGCTCGGGCTCGCCCACCGCCAGGCCGCCGATGGCATAGCCATCGAAGCCGATCTCTTGCAGGCCTTCGGCCGAGCGGCTGCGCAGTTCGGTGTGCACCCCGCCCTGGACGATGCCGAACAGCGCCGCATCGTTGCCCATGGCGTCATGTGCGTTGCGGCTGCGCTGGGCCCAGCAGGCTGAGCTCCATCGACTTGCGCGCCACCGGCTCGGTCGCCGGGTATGGGGTGCATTCGTCGAAGATCATGACGATGTCCGAATCCAGCACCTTCTGGATTTTCATGCTCTCTTCCGGGCCCAGGAAGACCCGGGCACCGTCGGTCGGCGAGGCGAAGGTGACACCTTCTTCGGTGATCTTGCGGCGATGCGCAAGCGAAAACACCTGAAAACCACCCGAATCGGTCAAGATTGGACCATTCCACTGGCAGAAGCCATGCAGGCCGCCGTGGTCGGCGATCACATCCAGGCCCGGGCGCAGGTACAGATGGAAGGTATTGCCGAGGATGATCTCGGCCCCGAGCGCGCGCACCTGCTCTGGCAGCACGCCCTTGACCGAGCCATAGGTGCCAACCGGCATGAAGGCCGGGGTCTGCACGGTGCCGCGCGGGAAGGACAGCTGGCCACGGCGGGCGCGGCCATCGGTGTTCTGGAGCTTGAACTGCAATCTGGACATGGAAGCATTGAGGCGTCAGTTGCGCCAATTGTCGCGGATATGGGCCAGCAGGGCGAACTTTCGCCCCGAATAGTCAGTCAGCGAAGCGGACTGGCGCTGGATCGTGCCAGACAAGGCCGATCTCAGCGCCGATCTCGGGCAGTTGGCCGGAGCCGAAGTCCAGCTCCAGCCGCTCGCCACCGGCCAGGCGCACCCAGCCGCTGCTGCTCGGCCCGCGGAACACCACGCCCTCAACCCGCGCACGCAGTGCCGCGGCCGGGTCCAGCAGCAGGCTGTGTGGGCGCACCAGCACCCGCCCGCCCCCAGCAATGCCAAGCTGCGCAGCCTGGATCAGCGTGCCACGGCCGATGAAACCGGCAACGAACGGATCCTGCGGCGTCTGGTACAGCGCCTGGGCGCTGCTCCATTGCAGCAAACGGCCCTCATGCATGACGCCGATGCGGTCGGCCATGGCAAAAGCCTCACTCTGGTCATGGGTCACCATCAGCACCGTGGTGCCGGCCGCCTTGAGCAGATCGCGCAGTTCGCCCGCAAGGCGCTGGCGGGTGTCCACATCCAGATTCGAGAATGGCTCGTCGAGCAGCAACAGGTCCGGCGCTGGCGCCAGCGCGCGCGCCAAGGCCACGCGCTGCTGCTGTCCGCCTGATAGTTCATGCGGGTAGCGCTGCTCCAAGCCAGGCAAGCCCACGTACTGCAACAAGGCCTGGACCCGGGCCTTGCGCTGAGCACGCTGCAAGCCGCGCAGACCAAAGGCGATATTCGCTGCCACATCCAGATGCGGAAACAGCGCGTAGTCCTGGAACATCATCCCAACCCGACGCTGCTCAGCCGGAAGCGCCTGCTGCGCTGTAGCCAGCTGCCGCCCGGCAAGCACGATGCTGCCCTGCTGCAGCGGCTCAAAGCCGGCAATGCTGCGCAGTACCGTGGTCTTGCCGCAGCCAGAGGCGCCCAACAGGCAGCCGATATCACCGCGCCCGAGTTGCAGCGACAAGCCCTCCACCACCAGCTTGAAACCGCCTGCGACGGGATAGCCGATATGCAGGTCTTCCAGTGCCAGCTGTGCGTCAACGTGCATCTTCCACTCCATAAGCTGCGCCGGCACGCGCCAGCAGGATCACCGGCAGCAGGCCACTGACGACAATCAGCAAGGCCGCCACCGCTCCTTCTTCATACGTCCCGCGAGCTGCCTCGGCATACAACCAGGTGGCAAGCGTTTCGAAGTTCATTGGTCGCAGCACCAAGGTGGCCGACAGCTCTTTCATCGTGTCGACGAACACCAGCAATGCGGCAGCAGCCAGTGCCGGACGCAACAGCGGCAGATGCACCCGCCGCAGCATGCCCGTCGCACCCTCGCCCAGATTTGCAGCAGCCTGATCCAGCGACAGCGGAATGCGCGCAAGCCCCGACTCAATCCCGCCCACCGACACTGCAAGAAAGCGCAGCGTATACGCCAGCACCAACACGATCACCGAACCCATCAACAGCATCTGCGGCTGGCCGCCAAACAACACCAGCAATCGGCTGGCCATGGCATCCAATCCGCCCAGCGGCAGCAACAAGCCGATCGCAAGCACCGTGCCCGGGATTGCATAGCCAAGCGTGGCGGTGCGGCTACTGGCCATGGCCAAACCATGACGTCGCCGCACCTGCGCCAACCGCAATGCCCAGGCCACCAGAAGGCCGAACGTCATCGCCGCAACCGTTGCCAGCAAGGCCACCCGCAAGGTATTCCACAGCGCGACCAGCAACTGCGGCGAGAAGCCTGCAACATGCAGTCGCTCCACCGCCTCCCAGAGCAGATAGGCCGCTGGCACCACAAAGCCGAGCAGCACCGGCAGCAGCCCCAGCAGCAACGCGAGCAGAGCGCGAGCGCCACGCAGCTGCTGCGGCTGCAACGGGCGCGGCCGCAGCACGCTTGCGTAGCGCTGCCGACGCCGGCCATAACGTTCCAGCGTCAGCAACACGGCCACCACACCGAGCATCGCCAGCGCGATCTGGGCCGCGCCGGCCAGATCGCCACGACTCACCCAGGTGGTATAGATCGACACAGTGAGCGTCTGCACGCCGAGGAACTCGGAGGCGCCGATGTCGTTGAGGGTTTCCAGCAAGGCCAGCGCCACGCCTACTGCAATTGCCGGCCGCGCCAAAGGCAGCGCCACCCGCCAGAACACCTGCAGCGGCGTCGCGCCCAGACTTCGCGCCGCTTCCAGCAAGCCAGCGGCCTGGGTCATGAACAAGGCGCGGGTAGTCAGGTACACATAGGGATAGAGCACGAAGCCCAGCAGCACGATGCAACCAAGCAGATGGCGGATATCCGGCAGGCGGAACTGACGCGGGCTGTCATAGCCCAGCAGATCGCGGATCAAGCCCTGCACCGGGCCAAGCGGATGCAGCACATCCAGATACGCAAAAGCCGCGATATACGTGGGCACAGCCAAAGGCAGCAGCAGCGCCCAGCCCAGAAGTTTGCGGCCTGGAAATGCAAACGCCGTAACCAACCACGCACTGCCGGTACCAAGCACGCCGACCAATACGCCAACGCCCAGCAACAACAGGCCGGTATTGAGCAGCGCAGTCGGCAACACATTGGCCCATAGATGCGCCCACAGCCCCGCGCTGCCATCGCTCGCCGCCCACGCCAAGCCCAGTACCGGCGCCAACATCAGCACCGCCACCGATGCCGCGCCCAGCAGCCACGGATTCCATCGCCACGTCATCAAGCACTATCCATTACAAAGCAGCAGGCCGGCACCGCATGCACGGCGCCGGCCTGTCGGGAACCATCAGGTTCAGTTATCGAAGCCGACTTTGTCCACCAGCTCACTGGCCAACTTGCGATTGGCGACCACCTCGGCCAACGGCAGCGGGTCCACCTTCATCGGCCCGAAGCTGGCGACCACCGGGTCCAACGCAACACCCGGCTTCACCGGGTATTCGTAGTTGGCACGCGCGTACAGGCTCTGCGAACTGTCGCTGACCAGGTACTCCAGCAGCTTCACCGCATTGTCGTGATTTGGCGCATGGCGGGCGACAGCGGCACCGGAGATGTTGACGTGGGTGCCGGTATCGGCGGCGCTGGCGAACACCGGTCGCACCACCTGGATGGCATCGCCCCAACCGCGCTGCTCAGAGCCTTCCTCGGCGTTCTTCATGCGGCCGACGTAGTACGCATTGGCCACGCCGATATCGCAGATACCAGCAAGGATGTCTCGCGCCACGTCGCGGTCACCGCCGGCAGCCTTGCGTGCCAGGTTGGCCTTGACGCCGCGCAGCCAGGCTTCGGTCTTCTCCGCGCCATCATGCGCGATCATCGCTGCGAACAGGCTGGTGTTATAGGGGTGCTGGCCGGAGCGGATGCATACCCGCCCCTTCCACTTCGGGTCGGCCAGATCTTCATAAGTGAAGCCAGTCAGATCCAGATCCTTGTCGGCATAGACCACGCGGTCACGCAGCGACAACGCGAACCACTGCCCTTTCGGCGAACGCAGGTGTGCGGGGATGGCTGCTTCCAGCACCGGCGACTTCACCGCCTGGGTGTGGCCGGCTTCGACCACGTCGAGCAGGCGCCCGGTATCCACCGTGATCAGCACGTCGGCCGGCGAACGCTCACCTTCGGCAGCGAGCCGCTCGGTCAAACCATCCTTCAGCAACACGGTATTGACCTTGATGCCGGTGTCGGCGGTGAAAGCGTCCAGCAGCGGCTGCACCAGGGCGGGTTCGCGCGTGGTGTAGAGGTTGACCTCACCAGCGACTGCCTTCGGCGCGGTAGCAGAGGCGGGGGGTTCACCTGTCTTGGCGCAGGCGCCAAGCAGGACGAGGGAACACAGGGCAGCCAGATGGCCGGCGGCACGCTTCGGATGACGCATGGATTACTCCGGAAGTGGTCGTCGGTCCCGGCCACGATGGCCGGACACGGATCAAATGAGAACTTATCTCATTTGATCCGTCCGTGCACTGCGTCAAACAGCCGCACCCTCGCCGGCCGGGAACAACAGCATCGCATCACCATAGCTGAAGAAGCGGTATTTCTGTTCGATGGCATGCGCATAGGCCTCGAACACACGCTGCTTGCCAGCAAACGCACTGATCATCATCAGCAAGGTACTTTCCGGCAGGTGGAAGTTGGTGACCATCGCATCAACGCTGCGGATGCGGTAACCCGGAGTGATGAAGATCTGGGTTTCGCCTGCATACGGATGCAGTTCGCCCTCACGCATCGCGCTCTCCAGTGCCCGCACCACGGTGGTGCCAACACCGATCACGCGCCCACCAGCTGCGCGCGTACGCCTCACCTGCTCGACCAGCTCGGCACCGACATTCAGCCATTCGCGGTGCATCACGTGCTGCGAAAGATCGTCCACCCGCACCGGCTGGAAGGTGCCAGCGCCGACATGCAGGGTGATGTGGCCGAACTGCACGCCACGTTCGCGCAGCTGCGCCAGCAGCGCTTCATCGAAGTGCAGACCGGCGGTCGGCGCAGCCACGGCACCTACCTGCTTGGCGAACACCGTCTGGTAGCGCTCACGGTCGTCCACGCCCGGCTCACGATGGATGTAAGGCGGCAACGGCAGGCGACCTTCGTGCACCAGCCAGGATTCCAGCGACTCGGGGATATCGAAGCGCAGCACATAGAACTCGCCGTCGCGGCCAAGCACCTCGGCTTCGCCGCCGGCATCAAGCTGAATGCGGCTGCCGGGCTTGGGCGACTTGCTGGCACCGATCTGGGCGCGCGCCTGCTGGCCACCGAGCAGGCGTTCGATCAGGATTTCGACCCGGCCGCCACTGGTTTTCTGCCCGAACAGGCGCGCCGGGATGACGCGGGTGTCGTTGAACACCAACAGATCACCGGGCTGCAGCAACTCGGCCAGATCACGCACTTGGCGGTCATCAAACGCGGCCGGTGCCGGCGGAACCAGCAGCAGGCGACTGGCCGAACGTTCGGCCAAGGGAGCCTGGGCGATCAATTCCTCAGGCAGGTCATAGGAAAAATCGGACTTCTTCAAGGCCGGAACTTCGTGCGGGGAGCCGGCTATTGTAGCTCCCGAGGACGGAAGAGCTGGTTTCTGGGCTTGGCCTTGGCTTCGCTTTATGCCGTCATTCCCGCGAAGGCGGGAATCGCTCTGGCTCTGGCTTGCTCCTGAATTCGCACTGGCCAGGCCAAATCAACAGCGAACAGCCAAAGCGAGAGCGACTCCCGCCTTCGCGGAAATGACGGCTGTAGAGCATGGGCAAGGCAGCGCCAAAGCAACGCTGCCAGCTACCTCACCGTTCAAACTTGGTAGAGAGAATGATCGCGCTGTTGGTCCGCTCCACCCCATCCACCGCACCGATGGCATCGGTCACCACATCCATCTCACTGACCCCGCCGACCACCACCATCGCAATCAGGTCATGGTTGCCACTGACCGAATGCAGCGAGCGCACCTCGGTGATATCGCGCAGCGCCTTGACCACCGCCGGCATCTTCTTCGGCAACACAGTAATCAGCACGTGCGCACGCACTTGCCCCTGCTCGTAGTCCTCGTGGGTGCGCACCGTATAGCCGGCAATCACCCCCACCTGCTCCAGACGGTCGATGCGGCTCTGTACCGTGGTCCGCGACAAGCCAAGCCGGCGCGCGATCTGCGCGGTGGAGGCGCGCGCGTCCTCGCGCAATACGGACAACAGGCGTTCGTCGGCAGGAGAAATATTCACATTGCAAACCAGCTTCGTCGATTCGACGAAATTACCCGAAAATCCGTCGAGATCATAGCTGCCATATGTCCAGAATCTCCAGATAATGGGTATATACAAGAAACTTCTGGAGATGAGCATGACCGTACTCGGCCCCCTCGCCCCGCTTCGCGCGCACGCCGGCCAACGCCTGACCCAAGGCCTGGACGACGCCAGCGTTGAACGCCTGGCCGTCGCTCACCCGGACCTGGCCGGCGCCATCGCCGCTGCCGCCAGCGAATACGCCCGTATCAAGGACGAAGCCGCCGACCTGCTGGATCTGGACGAACAGGACCAGATCGACGCCATGCAGGCCGGCTTCGTCAATTTCTACGCCGACGACGCTGTGGTCCCCTACATCGCCCTGGCCGCCTGCGGCCCGTGGGTGGTCTCGCTCAAGGGTGCCGTGCTGTACGACGCCGGTGGCTACGGCATGCTCGGCTTCGGCCACACCCCGGCCGATGTGATGGCCGCTGCGGCCAAACCGCAGGTCATGGCCAACATCATGACCCCGAGTCTGGCCCAGCGCCGCTTCGTGCAGGCCATGAAGAAAGAGATCGGCCACAACCGCGGCGGCTGTCCGTTCACCCACTTCATGTGTTTGAACTCCGGCTCCGAAGCCGTCGGCCTGGCCGCACGTATCGCCGATATCAACGCCAAGCTGCAGACCGACCCGGGGGCACCGCATGCCGGCGCCACCATCAAACGTGTCGTGATCAAGGGCAGCTTCCACGGCCGCACCGATCGCCCCGCGCTGTACTCCGATTCCAGCCGCAAGGCCTATGACCAGCACCTGGCCAGCTACCGCGGCGAGAACAGCGTCATCACCGTGCCACCCTACGACGAAGCGGCGATGCGCAAGGTGTTCGCCGATGCCAAGGCCAACAACTGGTTCATCGAAGCGGTATTCCTGGAGCCGGTGATGGGCGAAGGCGACCCGGGCCGCGCAGTTCCGGCCAGCTTCTACAAGCTGGTCCGCGAACTGACCCGCGAGCACGGCAGCCTGCTGCTCATCGACTCTATCCAGGCCGCACTGCGTGCGCACGGCACCCTGTCCTTCGTCGACTACCCGGGTTACGAGACGCTGGACCCGCCGGACATGGAAACCTATTCCAAGGCCTTGAACGGCGCGCAGTTCCCGCTGTCGGTACTGGCCGTCACCGAGCATGCTGCCAAGCTGTATCGCAAGGGCGTGTACGGCAACACCATGACCACCAACCCGCGTGCGCTGGATGTCGCCGTTGCCACCCTCGCCCGCCTGTCGCCGGAAGTCCGCCAGAACATCCGCCTGCGCGGCGAACAGGCCGTGCAAAAGCTGGAAGCCCTCAAGACCAAGCTCGGCGGCCTGATCACCAAGGTGCAGGGCACGGGCTTGCTGTTCTCCTGCGAGCTGGCCCCGCAGTTCAAGTGCTATGGCGCCGGCTCCACCGAAGAGTGGCTGCGCATGCACGGCGTCAACGTGATCCACGGCGGCGAGAATTCGCTGCGCTTCACCCCGCACTTCGGCATGGATGAAGAAGAACTCGACGTGCTGGTGGACATGGTTGGTCGCGCGCTGGTTGAAGGCCCGCGCCGGGCGCAAGCTGACGCTGCCTGAGTTCAGGGGCGATGCAATGCAAAGAGGCGGCCATTGGCCGCCTCTTTCCTTTTGTTGCGCTGGAAGCCCCCCCTCTCCCCTTGCCCGAGAAGGGTTGGGGAGAGGGGAAAGGGCGTAGCCCTTCTCAACGCACGCTGGTAACCGCCAGCGCAGGACCCGGCTGTCCACCCCAGCCACCCAGCGCCTTGTAGACAGCAACGACACTGACATTCACCGACGCTTCCGCTGCGGCCAGTGCATCGTCGGCAGCCAGTTGATTGCGCTGCGCATCCAGCAAGGCCAGGAAGTCTTCCGATCCCTCGCGATAACGCAGCTGCGCTAGCGATTCCGCCTTGCGTGCGGCCTGTGCCTGCTCAGCCACGATACCCAATCGCGCCTGCTGCTTGGCATATCGTGTCAGTGCGTTCTCGGTATCTTCCAATGCCAGCAACACCGCCTTCTCGTACTCGGCTGCCGCTCCATCGGCCTGCGCCTTGCTCGCACGCAGGCGTGCACGCACGGTGCCGAAGTCGAATGCCGCCCAGCTGATCGACGGGGTCAGCGACCACGCCTTGTTGTTGCCATTCACCAGACCCGAAGCATCACCGCCGAGGAAGCCCACAAAACCACTCAGGCTGATACGCGGGAACAGATCCGCAGTTGCCACGCCTACGCGTGCCGTAGCCGCCGCCAGCCGGCGTTCAGCCATGCGTACGTCCGCACGCTGCCGCAACAAGTCACTGGTATCACCCAGCGGCAAGGCCTTGGCGAACGCCGGTACCTCGCGTGGCTGTAGCAGTGTGTCCAACGAGCCCGGACGCTGCCCAACCAACACGGCAAGACGATGCCGTGACTGCACCTCGGCAACTTCCAGCAACGGAATATCCGCCTCGATCGCCTTCAAACGGGCGCGACTGCTCTGCACGTCCAACTCGCTACCTGCACCCAGCTCCAGCCGAGTTTCGGTCAGGCGCTGGGTCTCACGCAGGTTCAACAGCGTGTCGCGGGCAACGGCAATCCGCTTCTGTGATCCGCGCAGCTCGAAGTAGTTGCGTGCCACTTCGGCTGCCACCATCACCTGCGCGTCGGCCAGATTGTCCCGCTCCGCGCCAAGGTCGGCACGCGCAGCCTCAGCGGCACGACGCTGCCTGCCGAACAGGTCCAGCTCCCAACCGGCATCGAAGCCGAGCTGGTAGGTTTCGCTGAAAACACGCTCCCCACCCAGCGAGGCATCCGGCTGCGTGCGCCTGTCCTGGCTGCCACCTGCAGTGATATGCGGCAGCTGATCCAGGCGCTGTTCGGTGAACACCGCACGTGCAGCGCGTACGCGGGCCATGGCGATCTGCAGATCCAGGTTGTCGCCCAGCGCATCGTGCACCAGCTGCCCCAGAACCGGATCATCAAACTGTGCCCACCAATTGGCTACTGGTGGTGCGGTAGAGAACGCCGCATCTGCTGCGCCCTGCAGGCTGACCGGCTCCACTGGGGCTGCCTTGTAGTCGGGCCCCACCGTCATGCAGCCGGCCAGCAAGGCACTGGCCATTGCGGTCACCAACAGGCGCATCACCACGGCAGCACCTCACCGAGGTAGCTGAAGCTGCCGGTCGGGCCATCGTCAGCAATCAAGGCCATGCCCACGCTGGAGCGCGCGCCTTCGGCGACATCGATCTCACCTTCGCCACCGTTCATGTCGGTCTTGACGTAGCCCGGATGGACCGCGTTGACCTTGATCGGGCCTTCGCGCAGTTCATGCGCCAACTGCACGGTCCAGGCGTTCAGCGCGCTCTTGGAAGCGTTGTAAGCCGGCACGATGAAACCATAGATCGAAGAGCCAGGCTGCGCATGCAGGGTCACCGAGCCGAGGATGCTGGACACATTGACGATGCGTCCGGCCGGCGCAGCGCGCAGCAGCGGCAGGAAAGCCACGGTCACTTCAACCACGGCGAACAGATTGGTGTTGAAGGTGCTGCGCCAGGTTTCCAGCGACTGGCCGCTGGCACCGGCCTGCAGGTCATCGACCAGCACGCCGGCGTTGTTGACCAGGATATCGAGCTTGCCGTGCTGTTGCGTCACGCGCTCAACCGCTACCGCGATGCTGTCGGTGTCATTGACGTCGAGCTGGATGGCTTCCACAGGCAAGCCTTCCGCCTTCAGTTCCTGCGCCTTTGCGGCGGCAGTGTCGTAGTTGCGCCCGGCCAGCAGCGTATGCACGCCCGCGGCTGCGAGCTGGCGTACGGTCTCAAGACCGATGCCGCGGGTGGCGCCGGTAACCAGGGCAACTTTGGTGTTCTGGGTATTCATCTTCTTTTCCTTGGGGGAATGATTTCAAACAAGCCCGATAACATTTCAGATCGTCGTTGCCGGTGAAGATGGCAAGGACCTGCGGGAGGCAGCACATCTGCAGCCTCCCGCAACGCGTATACACCTGCCATCAATGATGGATGGTCGGCTCACCGTGCTGTACCAGCTTGCCACCGCCGTTACGTGACACGAACTTGCGCAGCGCCACGTAAAACACCGGGGTCAGGAACAGGCCGAACAAGGTCACACCCAACATGCCAGCGAATACGGTAATGCCAGTCACCGAGCGCACCTCGGCACCTGCGCCATGCGAGAAAACCAGCGGCACAGTGCCGGCGATGAAGGCGATCGAGGTCATCACGATCGGGCGCAGACGCAGACGGCAGGCTTCCAATGCCGCCTCGACGATACCCTTGCCGCCCATCTCCAACTCGCGGGCGAACTCGACGATCAGGATCGCGTTCTTGCATGCCAGGCCCATCAACACCACCAGGCCTACCTGCACGAAGACGTTGTTATCACCGCCGGTGAGCCATACCCCGAACAATGCCGACAGCAGGGTCATCGGAACGATCAGGATCACCGCCAATGGCAGCGACCAGCTCTCGTAAAGCGCGGCCAGCACCAGGAAGGCCAGCAGGATCGCCACCGGGAACACGATGAAGGCAGCCTTGCCCTGGGTCGCCTGCTGGTAGCTCAGGTCGGTCCATTCGGTGACCATCCCGGCCGGCAACACCTGCCCAGCAATCTCGGTCAGCTTGTTCATCGCCTCGGCCGAGGACAGCATGCGCGGATCGGCCTCACCGGCCAGATCAGCTGCCGGGTAACCGTTGAAGCGCAACACCGGGTCCGGGCCATAGGTTTCCTTGACGGTCACCATCGAACCGATCGGCACCATCTCGCCACGATCATTGCGGGTACGCAACTTGCCGATATCTTCCACGCTGTCACGGAACTGGCCATCAGCCTGCGCGATCACCTGCCAGGTACGGCCGAACTGGTTGAAGTCGTTGACATAGGCCGAACCCAGATAGGTCTGCAGCGTGTCGAACAACTCGGTCAGCTGCACACCTTGTGCCTTGGCCTTCACCCGGTCGACCTCCGCGTCCAGCTGCGGCACATTGGCCTGGTAGCTGGTGATCGGATAGGCCATGCCCGGCGTCTGTGCGACGGCGCCCTGCATGCTTTGCACCGCGTTCTGCAAGGCGCCATAGCCGAGATTGCCACGGTCCTCGATGAACATCTGGTAGCCGTTGCCGTTACCCAAACCAAGGATCGGCGGCGGCATCATCGCGAAGGCAAAACCTTCCTGCAGCCCGGCGATCTTCTGGTTGATCTCGGCATTGATCTGCGCGGCGGTACGGCCCTTGCGCTCGTTGAACGGCTTGAGCGGGATGAAGGCCACGCCGGTGTTTGGCGTATTGGTGAACTGCAGCGCATTCAAGCCGGGGAACGAGATGGTGTGGGCAACACCGTCCGTTTCCTGGGCAATCTTGGCCACCTTGCGCAACATTTCATCGGTACGTGCAATCGACGAGCCTTCCGGCAGTTTCACACCGGCAATCAGGTACAGCTTGTCCTGGGTCGGGATGAAGCCCGGCGGCACCAGCTTGAAGATCACGCCGGTACCCACCAGCAGCACCGCGTACACCACGAACACCGCGCCGCGACGGCCGAGGATGCGTGACACACCGCGCTCATACTTCTCCGAGCTGGTCTTGAAGAAGCGGTTGAACGGACGGAACACCCAGCCGAACAGCTTGTCGATCACACGGCTCGGCGCATCCTTGGCTGCACCATGCGGCTTGAGCAGGCGCGCAGCCAAGGCCGGCGACAGGGTCAGCGAGTTGATCGCCGAGATCACCGTGGAAATGGCAATCGTCACCGCGAACTGCTTGTAGAACTGGCCGGTGACGCCGGACAGGAACGCCATCGGCACGAATACCGCACACAGCACCAGCGCAATCGCGACGATGGGGCCGGACACTTCCTTCATCGCCTGATGCGCAGCCGCCGTGGGCGACAGGCCTTCCTCGATATTGCGCTCGACGTTCTCCACCACCACGATCGCGTCATCGACCACGATGCCGATCGCCAGCACCAGGCCGAACAGGCTCAGCGTATTGATCGAGAAGCCCAGCAGGTACAACGCTGCAAAGGTACCCACAATCGACACCGGCACCGCGATCAGCGGAATGATCGAGGCACGCCAGGTCTGCAGGAACAGGATCACCACCAGCACCACCAGCGCGATGGCTTCCAACAGCGTGGTAACGACTGCCTTGATCGAGTCACGCACGAAGATGGTGGTGTCGTATACGGCTTCGTACTTCACGTCGGCCGGGAAGCTCTTCTGCAGCTCGTCCATGGTGCCGATCACGGAATCGCGGATGTCCAAAGCATTCGCACCCGGCGCCTGGAAGATGCCGATACCAACCGCGTTCTTGCCATCCAGCTGCGAGCGCAAGGTGTAATCGCCCGCGCCCAGCTCGATGCGGGCAACGTCGGACAAACGCACGACTTCGCCATCGGCACCACTCTTGAGCACGATGTCACCGAACTCCTGCTCGCTGCGCAGGCGCCCCTGTGCATTGATCAAGGTCAGGAACTGGCTGTTCGGCATGGGCTCGGCACCCAGCTGGCCGGCAGATACCTGCACGTTCTGCTCACGCATCGCGCGCACCACGTCGCTGGCGGTCAGCCCGCGCGAGGCAACCTTGTCCGGGTCCAGCCAGGCACGCATGGCGTAGTCACCGCCGCCGAAGATCTGCGCATCGCCAACGCCAGGAATACGCGCCAGCCCGTCCTTGACGTGCAAGCGGGCGTAGTTGCGCAGGTACAAGGTGTCGTAGCTGCCCTTGGGCGAAGTGAGGTGCACGACCATCAGGAAGGTCGGCGATTGCTTCTGGGTCGTCACACCCTGCCGCCGCACGTCTTCAGGCAAGCGCGCCTGCGCCTGCGCCACGCGGTTCTGCACCTTCACCGCCGCTTCGTCCGGATCGGTGCCCGGGCGGAAGGTGACGGTCATCTGCAGCACGCCGTCGGAGCCGGCCACCGACTTGAGGTACATCATGCCCTCGACGCCGTTGATCGCCTCTTCCAGGGGTGTCGCCACCGTCTCGGCGATCACCTTGGGATTGGCGCCCGGATACACAGTACGCACCACCACCGACGGCGGCACCACTTCCGGGTACTCACCAATGGGCAGGAACGGAATGCTGACCAGGCCAGCAGCAAAGATCACGATCGACAACACCGCCGCGAAGATCGGCCTGTCGATGAAAAATCTGGAAAAATCCATGGGAAGTCCTTGGAAAAGCCGAGGTCAGGCTGCAAGCGCCCTGCCCGCCCCCGACGGGAGCAGGCAAGCACGGCCAGCAGCTGCGCCGGCAAAGGTAGATAGCGACTTAGTTGATGCTGCTCACGGCCTGGCTGGCTGGTGCAGGACCACGCTGCATCGCAACCGGCTTGGCCTGCACCGGCATGCCTGGCATGAACACCTTCTGCACGCCGTCGACGATGACCTTGTCGCCGGCAGCCAGACCCTGCTCGACGATGCGCAGGCCCTCGGCATTGCGGCCGAGCTGTACATCACGACGCTGCGCCTTGTTGTCCTTGTCCAGCACGAAGACGTACTTGCGATCCTGGTCCGTCAGCACCGCCTTGTCGTCAACAAGCACCGCCTGGAATTGACCGCTACCCAGCAACTGCACGCGAGCGAACAGTCCCGGAGTGAACTGGCGACTGGCGTTGTCCAACAGCGCGCGCACGCGGATGGTGCCCGTGCTGCGGGTGATCTGGTTATCAAGGAAATCAACCTTGCCTTCGTGCGGATAGCCTTGTTCACCGCTCAAGCCAACCTTCACCGGCAAGGCCTGGTCACGTTCGCTCGGGCGCTCGCCATTGCGCGCCATCTGCGCGTAGCGCAGGTAGGTGGACTCGTCGGCGTCGAAGTAGACATGCACCGTGTCCAGTGACACCAGGGTGGTCAGCACGCTGGCGGCATCACCGGCGGTAACCAGATTACCTGCTGTGACCATCGCGCGTCCGGCACGGCCATCGATCGGCGCGCGCACCTTGGTGAACTCCAGATTGAGCCGCGCCGAATCCAAAGCTGCCTGGGCCGCCTGCACCTGCGCACCGGCCTGATCTGCACTGGCGCGGCGTTGCTCAGCGGTTTCAGCAGCAATTGCCTGTTGTTCGGCCAGTCGACGGGCACGCTCGGACTCGCTGCGTGCAAGACCAGCCTGCGTGCGTGCGCGATTCAATTCGGCCTGCGCCCGGTTGAACTCGGCCTGGTAGCTGCGCGCATCGATGGTGAACAGTACATCGCCCTTCTTCACCTCATCGCCTTCGACATAGTTCACCTTGTCGATGTAACCAGACACGCGCGGACGCAGCTCAACGCTCTGTACGGCCTCGACGCGGCCACTGAACTCGTCCCACTGCGCAACCTGCTTGACCAGCACTGGCGCAACACTTACTTCGGGTGCCGGCGGCGCGGCGTTTTCCGCGTGGCCGCCGCTGCAGGCGACCAAGACGGCCAGACTCAGCGCTGACATGCCTGCCAAGGCGACGCGGCGCAGCTTGGGTGATGGGGAGATGCCTTTCATTTCGTGCTCCAAGGGGGAGGTGATCAGGGGATTGCGAAAAAAGATGGAGCTCGACATCGCCGTGCCGGCAGCCCATCGCGCGACGATTTGCGCAACTGGGTCTTGAATGGCCAGATCAGCAGCGGTAGCGGCGGGGTCACTGTCCCGTCCGCGGAAATTTTTGGACCATCAGTGGGACAAAGAGCCCCAGGGCGCGTCGCAGCGTCGCAGCCCCCCGAGACTTGGCGCCTCCAGCGGCAGCCGCCGGCAACTCGCCAAGCAAGGCCTCAAACTGCAATGGATTCAATTGATTGCAGGCTAACCTTGAAGGCAAAGCATTGCGGTAACTGGGTTCGCGGCGTGGCGCTGGCAGGGCCATGGGAGAGCGCATACGCATGACGGCATGTCCGGATTGGATACAGGCGTACAAGATAGGCCTCTAATCCAGACTTGATTAGTACGGATTGAAGGGAATAATCATCCCGTCGCCGGCACAATTCCGTTGCCGCAAGAGTCCTACCCATGGCCAACGATCTCAACGACACCCTGATCTTCGTCAAAGTGGTCGAACAGGGCAGTTTCACTGCCGCTGCGCGTCTGCTCGGTCAACCCAAGACCACGGTCAGCCGCAAGGTGCAGGAGTTGGAGACCCGCCTGGGCGCGCGCCTGCTGCATCGGACCACGCGTCGCCTGGGCCTCACCGAAGCCGGGACGGTCTACTACGAGCACTGCCAGCGTATTGCCCGTGAACTGGATCAGGCCGAAAGCGCGGTCAGCCAGTTGCAGTCCGGCCCCCGCGGCTGGCTGCGATTCACCGTACCGTACTCAATCGGCACCTGCTGGATTGCACCGCTGCTGGGCCAGTTCCAGAGTGAATACCCGGAGATCCGGGTCGACATGCACCTGGGCAATGAAACCTTGGACCTGATCTCAGGGGAGGTGGACCTGGCACTGCGCGTTGGTGCACTGCCCGACTCCAACCTGATCGCGCGCAAGCTGGGCAGCCTGCGCACCCAGGTATTCGCCAGCCCGGCCTATCTCGCCGTGCACGGCGAGCCCCAGCACCCCGATGAGCTGCAGTTCCACCGCACCTTGGCGATCCGCAAGACCCATCAAGGGCAAACCCAGCGTTTTACCTGGACCTTGGCAGAAAATGGCGGCGAGATGCGCGAATTTCCGGTCAACCCGCTGCTTGTGGCAAATGACCCGTCAGCCCTGAATGCCGCCCTGGTTGCCGGCGAGGGCCTGATGCTGAGCAGCGACGTGATGGCCAAACCCTTTGTCGAATCCGGCATGGTGCGGCAGATCCTGCCGGGCTGGACCGGCCCGGATTACGACTTCAATGCGGTGTTTGCCGGCGGACGCCTGGTATCACCCAAGGTGCGCGCGTTCATCGACTTCCTGGTCGCCAAGCTCAACTTCGACGCCAACTACATGATGTTGCAGTGCCCCAACGCCAAGCGTCTGGCCGATATCGAGCAGGAATATCAGCAGCGCTCGAAGGGACACCCCAAGCTGCGCGTGGTCGAAGCGCTCAGCGCCTGAGCGCACTACAACGCGTCATACGGAAACGGGGGCCCGCGCGCCCCCCCCGGGATTTACCCGGAAACCAATTTATTATAAATAAACCCGGTAAAAAGCCCCCCCCCGCCCAAA